>DATCIL010000537.1:0-1679 GCA_036507795.1 Anaerolineales bacterium
TCCCCACCTTATCGAGCCGATCATGTCGGCAGCTTGCTCAGGCCGCAAAAATTGCTCGATGCACGCGGTCGTTTTCAAAGAGGGGAAATTTCCGCAGCAGAACTGCGGGCAGCCGAAGATGAGGCCATTGCTGAGGCCATCAAAAAGGAGGAAGGGGTTGGTCTGCACAGCATTACCGATGGTGAGTTCCGACGGACCTTCTTCCATCTCGATTTCTTGGAACAGGTCGGAGGTGTGACCGTTAGCGGCGCCATTGCCGCCAGCCCGGACGCCAAGCCTACCAAGGAAGGATTCACCCCACCTCGACTGGCTGTGACCGGCAAGCTACAGCACAAGAAGAATATCCAAGTCGACGATTTCTTATACCTGAAATCAAAGGTCGGCCCTGATTCCACGCCCAAAGTATCCATCCCTTCGCCCACCATGGTGCATTTCCGAGGTGGACGCAAAGCCATCGATATCGAAGCCTACCCGGATATGGATGAGTTCTTTGAAGACCTGGCTCAAGTGTACCGAGAAGAAATCGATGCGCTTTATAAGGCAGGTTGTCGTTACATCCAACTGGACGATACCAACCTGGCCTACCTGTGCGACCCAAAGATGCGCCAGGGCGCGGTCGAGCGCGGCGATGACCCCGACGAATTGCCGCGCACCTACGCCGCGTTGATCAACGCAGTCATCGACGATCGCCCCGATGATTTGACAGTGGGCGTGCATCTCTGCCGGGGTAACTTCCGCAGTACCTGGTTTGCCCAAGGTGGCTATGAGCCGGTGGCCGATGTGCTGTTCAACGATTTGAACGTGGACGCCTACTTCCTGGAATACGATGACGAACGTTCCGGCGATTTCTCCCCGCTACGTTTTGTGCCAGAAAACAAAACGGTTGTGCTGGGTGTCGTGACGTCGAAAACCGGTGATTTGGAAGACAAAGATTTCGTTATCAAACGTATCAAAGAAGCAGCCCAGTACATGCCGCTGGAAAATATGTGTCTGAGCCCGCAGTGTGGCTTCTCCAGCACGGTCCACGGCAACGAACTGACCCACGAGGCGCAGTGGGCTAAACTGGAAATGATCGTGGGAGTGGCCCGGGATGTATGGGGAGATTAATCTTTTGTTGTGCCGGGTCACAGCTTCGAAGAAATTCGCCGGTATTACTTTCCGCAGAAAAATTCGGATTTTCAGCGCACGTCATGTCTGGGAAAGGAGAGGTTCATAAAAGTAAAGTTATCAGTTGTAGCATTGAATGTGACTACCCAACTTTAGATACTTGGAGGAACCATGAGCAAGAAAAATGAACAAATTGCTCGAAAGATCGCCTTGCGGATTTTCCCCGTCCTGCTGGTTTTCACCATGATTCTGGCGGCGTGCGGAGCGCCTGCTGCAACGGAAGCGCCCGCCCCCACAGAAGAGGCCGCGACTGAACCCGCCGCCCCGACTGAACCCGCCGCCGCGACTGAACCGCCCGCCGCGACTGAACCCGCCGCCGCGACCGAACCCCCCACAGTCGAACCTTCAGGCCCGATCAAGATCGGCCAGTTGAGCGACCTGACCAGCACCTTCACACCCTGGGGTCTCAATGTTCGCGATGGCATGGCGCTCGCCGCTCAGGAGATCAATGACGCAGGCGGTGTCAATGGCCGCATGATCGAGATCGTCGTCCAGGATTCTGAGAACGATGG
>DATCIL010000538.1:0-2717 GCA_036507795.1 Anaerolineales bacterium
TGCGTTCTTTGCAGGCCGTATCGAAACCAAGGGCGCTCCCTGCGCCGCCCTCCGCTTACCATTTAATGGTATAAATACAGTTCGTGAATGAGGCCTCCGTCTTTCATCCCGACCGTCGCTTCGGGTTGGCGTTGCACAGCGTATTCATTTTGGCGCTGGCTGCTATAGGGGTGTGGGGGGTATTCCAGATAATCCAGACGGAGATCGGCCCAACCGTGATTCTGTACTTGCTGGCTGTATTGACAGCGCTGGGGCTGATTCCGGTGCTCGCCTACCGGGCTTATTCGCTGTACCGCGCGGCTTACGTTTTGGGAAGAGAAGGGATGCGGTTGCGCTGGGGCTTAAGGATCGAAGACATCCCCTTGGACCAGGTGGAATGGGCCGGGCCGGCTGAGAAGCTCGGTGTTTCCATACCAAAGCCACGGCTTTACTGGACTGGATCCATCGTCGGAAAACAACCGCTGAACGACGGGCGCCAGGTCGAATTTATGGCCTCTAACGCCAGCCAATTGATCCTGATCTCCACACCCGCGATGATCTACGCAGTTTCACCCCACGATTCTGAAGAGTTCTTGAATTTGTTAACGCGACTTACCGAGCTGGGCCCCCTTGCTCCACTCCCCGCCCGGTCTGTATATCCCTCACTGTTTGCGGCTGTGGTTTGGAACACAAAGCCGGCGCGCTACCTCATTCTTGCTGGCTTAGTTCTATCCTTGATACTGTTGGCCTGGGCAAGTATTGTCATTCCAACGCGTTTAACCATCCCTTTCGGTTTTCGTCCCGATGGCGCTCCCAGCGACCTGGTGCCTTCAGGCCAGCTCTTGCTCTTTCCGATTGCAAACGGAATCTTCTTTCTGGCAAATGTCATTCTGGGGTTATTCTTGTTCCGGCGCGGCCTGGAAGCAGCCGATTCTTCATTGCCCGAAAAGCAGGCTTACCTGACTATGGCATATGTGCTGTGGGGCAGCGCAGCGCTAACGGCAGGCATCTTTTTGGGAGCGATATTCTTTATTCTGCAAACCGGGTAGGTTTATCCCGCACTTTTTCGCGAATTATCCACAGACAATAACAGGTTTTCCACAGAAATCGAGCACTTATCCACAAATTTTCCTTTCTGAGCCAATCACATGGCATCTTTTTCCCCAACCGTGCAATTGACACTGGGTTTCGTGCTGGGCGCGCTGGTGGGCCTTCTGGCGAATAAAGCCGGGGCGCTCAATCGCAGCGGAAGCTGGGCCGCAGCGCTGGTCGGCGCGCTCATCTTCGGTCTCGGCGGGCTTTCCTGGGCAGCACTGCTCTTGACCTTTTTCATCTCTTCCAGCGCGCTTTCGCGGGTCTTTCCTCGTCGAAAAGCAGCGCTGAGCGATAAATTTGCGAAAGGGGCGCGGCGGGATTACGCGCAGGTTTTGGCAAACGGCGGCCTGGGCGCGCTGCTTGCCGTCATCCATGCCCTCCTTCCGGGCCAGCCATGGCCGTTCATCGCTTATGCCGGCGCAATAGCGACGGTAAATGCAGATACCTGGGCGACAGAGCTGGGAGTGCTGAGCCCCTTCTCGGCGCGCTTGATCTCCACCGGCAAAGTGGTGGAACAGGGGACTTCGGGGGGAATTACGCTATTAGGCTATCTGGCTTCCACCGCCGGAGCCGGATTAATCGGGTTGGAAGCAGGCATGCTGGCTAACGGCAGCATTTTCCTTTTGGCCGGCATTGTCGTGCTGGGCGGATTGAGCGGGGCCACGTTCGACTCGATCTTGGGGGCAACCCTGCAGGCCATCTACTTCTGCCCGGCATGCCGGAAAGAAACCGAACGGCATCCTTTGCATGGCTGTGGAAACAAAACCAGCCACCGGCGTGGCTGGCGCTGGCTGAACAACGATTGGGTAAATTTTATCAGCTCTGCCGTGGGCGCGTTGGTGACCGTTTTGATCGGGGCAGTGCTTTCCTAGAGTTGGAAAAACCTTGCCAGGTGTCCTCGGGCATGGCCTCTTCACCCCCCTTATATGATATTCAAATAATTTTTGGCGTAACCGTAGGGGCGGGTCTGTGCAGGCCCATAAGCTTCGAAAACAGCCACCATGCCGGACTCCGAACCATTGCTAATCAAGGTGAAGACCCGCCCGGTCCTGCCTGTTGAGGGATTATTTATTTGATTTTCATTCAAGGGGGGCGGCGACGGAGAGCCTCGCTCGCGGTATTCTGCTCCCCCCTTCTCAAGGGAGGCGGCGACGGACAGCCTCGCTCGCGGTATTCTGCTCCCCCCTTATCAAGGGGGGCTGGGGGGGATTCTGGGGGGCCGGGGGCGATTCTAGCAGAGATCTACTGCTATACTGGTCAACTGGCCGATCTCATTGATCACCGTGCACTCCGCTTCGGGAAAAATATCCTCCGGATCTACCAGAACTGCAGGAAGCCCCGCCCGCTGCGCTCCGATGACATCCGCGTAATAATTATCGCCCACATACAGGGTTTCAGCGGGTTGTTTGCCCATCTTCCGCACGGCGTGGAGAAAGATCTCCGGTTCCGGTTTATAGCAGTTGACCTCTCCTGCTGCCAGCGCCAGATCAAAGTACGGCTGCAATCCCCACGCTTCCATGTACTCCTGAAATGGGTGTGTGCGGTTGGAGAGCACTCCCAGGGAAAAGCCCGCTTCTTTGAGAGATCGCAAGGTTTCCATTACCTCCGGTGGAATCCAGTCCTCAGGCCTGTAGTTCTCCGAA
>DATCIL010000539.1:0-2275 GCA_036507795.1 Anaerolineales bacterium
TGAAATCAGCCAGTTCATGCAGGCGCAGCTGGCCGAATTTGGCGTCGAAGCAGCCTGGGAACTGGAGCACTGCCCGATCGTTGGGGCGGGGCCGGCGTCTCCGGTGGGTCACGTCGGCCCGACCGACACCCCGATCAAACGTGGACAAATTGTGCACTTTGATTTTGGTGTCAGGCAGGAGGGTTACTGTTCAGATATCCAAAGAGTGGTCTACTTCCTTGATGGGCACGAAGAATCTCCGCCCGAGGAGGTTCAGAAGGGATTTCATACCGTGATCCTGGCAATTGAAGAGGCGGTAAAGGCGATGAAACCGGGCGTCACCGGCGTGGAGGTCGACCGCGTTGCGCGGGGAGTGATCACGAGCGCAGGATACCCAGAATACAAGTATGCCACGGGCCATCACCTGGGACGCAGCGCGCACGATGGCGCGGGCATCCTGGGTCCGCTCTGGGAGCGCTATGGAGAGACCCCCAATTACGCTTTGGAAGCCGGCAATGTGTTCACGGTCGAGCCGGGATTGATGGTTCCCGGATATGGTTATATTGGCGTAGAAGAAGACGTGTTGGTGACCGAATCGGGCACGGAATTCTTAAGCACTCCGCAGACCGAATTAATCCTGCGATGAGTAACTTCTCAAAGATGTAGCTATGGGGGTTTGCGGGCGTGCCTAGCACGCCCGCAAACCCCCACCTTTTAGAACGCTCTCTCTAAGATCTCCTGCATTTCATCTTCGGTCAATTCCACCGGATTGCCCTGCATGCTGCTGGATTTGGAGGCCATTTCTATAAGGCGGGGCAAATCTGCTCGCTGCAGCCCATAATCTGCTAATGGAGGCAGGTTTAGCGTGCGATCGAGCGACCAAAGCCAGCCAAGCCCGTCTTCCGGCTGAGCCTCCGGGTCACCCGTCAAGATCTGGGCAATTTCTTGATACCTTCCTAAGGCCGCCTCATTTGCGCGCCGCGCCTTCAGCGCCGATAAATTCACCTGCATGACCGGGGGTAACAATCGACCGCAGATGGCCCCGTGAGGAGCCTCAACCATGCCTCCCAGGGGTCCGGCAAAACCGTGCACCGCGCCGAGTCTGGCATTGGCCAGTGCCAGACCGCCAAACAAGCTCGCCAGGGACATATCGCGGCGGGCGGCGCGATCTTCTCCATCCTGGTATGCCTGGATTAAAGATTTGGCGGCGCGGCGCATCCCCTCCCTGCAGATCGCATCCGTGAGGGGATTCGCCTGTTTTGAAACAAACGGTTCGATCACCTGGGTAAGTGCATCCATTCCAGTGCTGGCGGTGATATCGGGCGGCATGCTGTAAGTCAGCTCGGGATCGACGAGAGCGACGCCGGGCAGCAGGTGCAAGCTGCGCATGCTCACTTTTACCTGGTGAGCCGGGGAACCCAGCACTGCATTCCTGGTGACTTCCGCCCCGGTTCCGGCCGTAGTCGGGATGGCTATATAAGGAACGGGCACTTCGGTCAACGGCTGTCCTCTGCCGATCACCTCGAGATAATCGAGAATCTCGCCCTGATTGTTAATCAAGGCTGAGATTGCCTTGCCGGCATCGATCACGCTGCCGCCGCCGATGCCAAGCACAAAATCGCGACCGTGCTCCCGAGCGTACTCCGCTCCCTCTCGAACGATTTCTACGGTTGGCTCTCCGGAAACCGCAAAGGTCAGCACATCCAAACCGGCTTCGCTGAGGATAGCCAGCAGAGGCCGGTAGCGCTCCTCAGTCTGTCCTGTAATGATCAGTGGGCGGCTCCCGAGCTTTGGCGCCAGGCTGTGGATCTCCCGCAGGGTCCCCTCTCCAAAGATGATGCGAGCGGCGGTGGCAAACTCCAAACGCATGGAAGTTACCCCCATCCTCGATCATCTGGAAACACGTTAGCGTATTTGACCGACCGGCGGGGTTCAGCCATCATGTTGGCGACCTTTTCCCGCCAGATATTGTAGTGGGCGGTCTCCTTGTGCGCGGCGGGGTCATCCGGAGTACGGTAGACTTCGATCAGGACGAATTTCGTTGGATCGTCCAAATTCTGAATAAAGTCAAACCGGGCGATGCCAGGCTCACGCAGGCTGTTCCTGGCGTTTTCAATTGTGGCCTCGATAAAGTCGTCGACAACCTCGGGCTTCACGTGAATATGGACATGAACGATAACCATTTTTGACACTCCTTACGTGAGAAACAATTCTTTGCCACGAATTTTCACAGATTGACACGAAAAATTGAACTTTATTTTGTGAAATTCGTGCAATTCGTGGCCAAGATTATCGC
>DATCIL010000540.1:0-14528 GCA_036507795.1 Anaerolineales bacterium
TCCCCTTACGGGCATTCGTTGGCCTCCTTTTACGAGAAGTTAGATAAAGCTAGTGAAATTAGGCACTTTCATTATCCTGTCTTTCGTTACTGACGGCTAGTGCTAACTGTCATATATCGGTGGTATAGAAAGTCCTATTTGGGGGGGAGGCGAAACACGTAATACGTAATGCGTAATTCGTAATCCGTAACTGGACTTTGGCCAATTCAAGTTGAATAGCAGGCCACATCCAAGAGAGCGGTCAAGGTATGTTCCGGAATTAGGAACATGTCGGGGTTGCTCGATGACATACCGTAATTAGCACCTTTCCATAAATGACTGCGGACAGCCGCTAAGGCGTCACAAAAGGTAGCGCCTTCTTTGGGATACCAGTGCGCTTGCCGCACGGGCAAAGTCTGTGGGTGCAACACCTTGGCCATCAGGGCCACGAGACTGAAAACGCCCAGCAAGCACGGGGTAGTGCGTTCAATGGCTCGCTCCGACCACTGGCGCTGGGTCTCAAAACCCAGGTGGGTGCGCACTTCTGCGAAGGTGACTTCGATGTTCCAGCGTTCGAGATACCAGGATAGGATCTCGAGGGCCGACACAGACGCATCAGAGCAGAAGAAAGCCGCCGGTTCGAAACTCTCATCTGGGCAGCGCACCAGAACCCAGCGGATCGAGACTGGATCGAGCCCCCGGTGATACCACAGACAGGTCTGGCTGACGATCTCGACTTCCTTTTCTTCGCCGCCATACCAGCGCAAAGTGGCTTTGCGCCAGGCGGTGGTGGGGTCACCCAGCCGAGTTGCGAGATTGGGCAAGCGCTCGCCTTTCTTCGGCTTCGGCCCTCGCTTGCTCTTGGGCTGCGGGCCAGGAAACTCATGCAGGACGGCGTCCAACCGCAGGCGAGAGACGAAACGCACGGGCTGGTTCAGTTGCTGACTGGTAGCAATCAGCGCAATGCAGGCATAGCGCCCGTCCCCGACCACCCGGATCTCCCGCTCTGGCTGCCAGCGGCGGACGCGTGCGATCATGAACTCGGCCCAGTCTGTCACGGTGCGGTGGGGCTTTCCCAGTTTCTGACTGGTCTTGGGTGCCAGGGTGAGCAGGGTCATGACCGGCAAAGCCCAGGGCCGTTGGCTCCAGGGAACGGGCACCACCAGGGCCAGGCAGATCCAGCGTAATCCCAGGCTGGTCACGGCTTTCTCAGCGGTGGAAAGCACCGGGTCGTAAAAGTAACTTTTATACTGGATGCGCTTGCCTCGCCGGCGTTCCAAGGTGTCATCAATCAGGAACATCAGGGGCGCACCTTCGGGCAAGAAGTGCTCAACCAAGAGACCCAGCAGCAACTTGCTCAGGATCCAGGGTGACCAGCGGTCCCGGTTGAGAAAGCGATGATAGTTGGTAAAGTGCGGATCGTCGGCTAGCCCCATCATCCGTAAGGCGGAAGCCACCGTGCGCCGTCCAGGGGCTAGAATGGTGCCATACAGCAAAGTAAGGCCTTTCACGAAAGCAGGTGCTGTGAATGCAACCGAAAAAACGGCAAGTAAGTTTATAATGTCCGTAGATGGGGTTGGCATATGCTCTCCTTGGGTCGGTATCGGTTTCGTCACCTCTACCTTACCACAAGGTGCTTATGCCACCCTATCTAATTTTTATGCGGCCTAAAATGGCCAAAGTCCAGATCCGTAATGCGTGAAACGTGAATACTGGGCAAGCTGGCACTTGCGCCGAGATCAACTAATCGACTAATTCCTGATCAACTGATTGACTAATGACCAATCCTAAACATACAATACGTGCCTCCGTCGGGATCGCGCGCAAGCTTGGCGGTCTGCTTAACCGGCACACCCAGCATCTCTTCGAGCAAGTGGGCATCCATCTCGCACAGCTCGGGATGTTCCCTGAGGATGCTTTGATACGGGCAGTGTTTCAGGATCAGGCAGGGTGCCTCGGCATGCGCTTCCCAACGCGCCCGGTAATTCATCTCATTCAACTTTCGCACTGTTTGAAAAAGCCTTTGTGTTAAACTTCCGCGGGGTGGGTCTCCACGGATAAGGGCGCGGGCGACATTCTTCAGAAATTTTTCCTGTTCCGCCGGTTCTCGCGACTGCATGGCCTCTTGTAGCAGGGCGTGGGCGAGTAAATCCAGGTTTTCTCCCATTCTCTCACGGGACAGGCTGAAAACCTTGGACGGGCGTCCGCGCTCCTTTGGAGGGCGTTCTCCGATGATCTCAACGAATTTCATCTTTAGTAAAATCGCCAGGTGGTGGCGCACGTTGGCTGAAGTCATATGGAGGGCATGGCTGAGCTCCTCCGCAGTGACCGAGCTATGGTTTTCCAGGTAATCCAGGATGCGCTCGCGGGTGCTTTTCATAGCATTATTATATCCGAGGATGTATTTTTGCAAATATATTTTTTCATTATTTCATGTTGACAGAAGATTTCCGCGAGGTATAATAAAAACAAAATGCCACAGTTGACATGGATTATGGATGATTATCTCACCTGGGACGATTCTTTTGCAATCGCCCGCGCCTTAATTGAAAAGTTCCCCGCCATAGATTTGGAAGAAGTATCCTTATCGATGATCTACCATTGGACGGTATCCTTGCCCGGCTTTCAGGATGATCCGGAGCTGGCTAGTGACGCCATCCTGGCGGCAATCTATCAAGAATGGTTTGAGGAGGCTAATCCCGTATGACCGAAGACATTAATTCCCCTGGCTATGACATTCCCCCTGAACTGCAGGGCCAGGTGGCGATCACAACCCTGGACAAGATTTACAATTGGGGGCGACGCTCTTCTCTCTGGCCAATGATGTTCGGGCTGGCATGCTGCGCCATTGAGATGATTTGCACTGCCGCAAGCCGCTATGATTTTGCCCGCTTTGGTATGGAGGTAATGCGTCCCAGCCCACGCCAAAGTGATGTGATGATCGTTTCAGGCACGGTCACGAAGAAGATGATCCCGCAAATCGTCCGCCTGTACAACCAGATGCCGGAGCCGAAATACGTGGTCTCGATGGGTGCATGCGCTTCCGGTGGGGGCCCTTTTAAGGAGGGATATAACGTGGTCTCCGGAGTCGACAAATATGTTCCGGTGGATGTCTACGTCCCCGGCTGTCCGCCCACACCTCAGGCCCTGCTGCATGGCCTAATCAGTTTGCAGAAAAAGATCGACACACAATCCATCAAGACCGTCCGCTGGTACGGCAAAGAGGCGATCGAGTCCATTCCAGTTCCCGTGCTAGGCCCAGATATTATGGATCCGCGCGAGTACGCTGAGATCAGGAAATATACCCAGGAGAAACTTGCCAAAGAGCAGGCGGAACAGGCCGAAAAAGCGGCAGCCGTTGAAGCGGAAAACGCCGGATAATCAGGCCTAATTATCCGGCTGATAATCAGGCCTGATCATCAGGGCAATTAACGGAGAGCATTAATGAGCGAAGAGACCATTGTTCAAGAAAAATCTGAAATCGAAGCCAGATTTCCGGATTCTGTGACCCGGGATGAGCGCAAGGGTTATGAAGGTTATATCGTAAATGTGGGTAGCCTGCTCGAGTTTGCCAGGACCATTCGGGATGAAATGGGCTACGACTTTCTCTCCTCGGTAACCGGGGTAGATTATCTTCCAGACAACCAGATGGAGGTGGTTTATCACGCCTACCAGTCAACCGGCGGCCCAGCCCTGGTGTTTAAAGCTCAGGTGCCTCGAGACAGTTCTGCGGTGCCTTCTTTGGTCCCGGTATATCCTGGCGCTGATTTTCAGGAGCGGGAAGCGTGGGATTTGTTCGGGATTCGCTTTGAGGGGCATCCCAACCTTAAACGGATATTGATGTGGGAGGGCTTCGATGGCCACCCGATGCGTAAGGATTGGCGCGAGGCCTATTATGAAGAAGATGGTAAGCCCTTCAAGAGCCGCTGGCCGGAAGGAACAGTCTTTCGGGCCGAGGACAGAAATCCCTTTTATAAAAACGTCGATTATCCCGCAGGCTTTGATCCGGATAAATGGACGCCGGTGGGCGAAGCGGCGGTGTACGCCGGGCTGGGTAAGGTAGAACAACCCATTAGTGAGACGGCCCTCACCACCGACCAGTTGGTCGTAAATCTTGGCCCCCAACACCCTTCAACTCACGGAGTATTCCGGATGGTCGTCAGACTAGAGGGTGAAACGATCCGGCACCTGGAACCTGTAATGGGTTATCTTCACAGAAATCATGAGAAGATTGGGGAACGTAATACGTTCATCATGAATATGCCGTTCACCGACCGCCTTGATTATCTTTCGGCGATGAGCAACAACTTTGGCTATGCTCTCGCAGTTGAAAAATTAATGGGGATCAAGCCCCCGGAGCGGGCCGAGTACATTCGCGTCATGATGGCCGAACTGACCCGGATCAGCAATCACGTTTGGGCGATCGGTTTCCTGCTGAATGATCTGGGCGCATTCTTTACTCCGGCGCTTTATGCTATTGAAGAGCGGGAGTTGATCCTGGACATCTTTGAAGCTGTGGCTGGTTCTCGGATGATGTGCAATTATTTCCGCTTCGGCGGCATAGCGCGGGATTTGCCCGAGGGCGTTTTTGAGAAGGTGAGGGAGCTCGTTCTGGAGCGGCTCCCAAGAAAAATTGATGAGCTGGATGCCTTCTTGACTCAAAATGAGATTATCCGGACGCGGTGCGAGGGGGTTGGCATCCTCACTCCCGAAGAAGCGATCGCCTACTCGGCAGCCGGACCCGTTCTGCGGGCATCCGGGGTGCCTTATGACGTCCGGCGGGCAGACCCATACAGCATCTATGACCGGTTTGATTTCGACGTGGCGGTCCGCTATCACGGCGATATCTATGATCGCTACTTGATTCGGATGGACGAGATTCGGCAGAGTTTACGAATTTTGGAACAGGTGGTGCGCGACATCCCAGAAGGACCGATCCAGGAGGGAAAACCGCAATACCAGGTGCGAGTACCGGCAGGAGAAGCCTATGGAAGAGTGGAAGGGCCCAAAGGCGAGCTTGGCTTCTACGTTGTTTCGAACGGCAAACCCAATCCCTGGCGGTATCACGTGCGCGCGCCATCCTTCATCAACCTGACCGCGATGAACGAGATGAGCAAGGGTAACAAAATTGCCGATGTAGTCGCCATATTGGGATCCATCGATATCGTTCTGGGAGAAACCGATCGCTAGCTTTGTGATACTGATTCATAAATAGCCTTGCGAAGGTTGGTCTTCCAGTACCTTCGCCTTGAACGGAAACCTTCGCAAGGCTTTTCAACAAATTAGATTTGTCAGCCAATTAGTGACCTGAACACAAACGGAGACCATTAATGTACGGACTTGGAATTCTAAAAGGCTTGGGAGTTACCCTCAAACACTTCATCGAGACTTATCTCGAAGATATACGCTGGCTCGGAAAGAAGCGGTATTACTCCTCAGAGGGAGTTGCCCACCGGATGAGCAGCAAGACCAGCGGTATTTTCACAGTGCAGTATCCGGAAGAGAGGTTAGTGACACCAGAGGAATTCCGGTTTATTCCGTTCTTGCTCTATGAAGTCGACGAAAATGGAGAGCAACACGATCGCTGCACCTCGTGCGGAATCTGCGCCAAGGTCTGTCCACCACAATGCATCTGGATTGTGAGGACCAATGACCCGGAAACCGGGCGGCCCATCCCGGAGCCGGAGGAGTTTTATATCGATGTGGACATCTGTATGAACTGCGGTTTTTGCGCGGAGTATTGCCCATTCGATGCCATAAAGATGGATCACGATTTCGAATTAGCAGTATACGATCGCCATGGCACCAACATATACGACAAAGAAAAGTTGAGCAAGCCGGTGTCGTATTATGCATCCATCCGCCCGACCAATTACGCCCGGGAAGAGGCTGCGAGAGCCGAAGCAGAGGCGGCGAAGGCAGCTCGAAAGGCGGCGCGCCGCTAGATTCAAGGGTAAAATTATGAATGTCAATAACAGCCTGTCAGACGTGTGACACCATAGGTTAAATGTAAGGAAAAACGGTATGATCAAGAGGAATATGGTTGAAGAAAAGGCAGTGATGGCTGCACTCAGCACAGTGCAGGAGCCCGAGCTGCATAAAGATCTTGTCACCTTGAATATGATTCAAGATCTAGAAATCAAGGGGGATCAGGTTGGCTTTACCATCATGCTAACCACGCCGGCGTGCCCGTTGAAAAACCAGATTGAGCGGGAAGCGCGGGCAGCAGTTGCGAGTGTGCCGGGGGTATCCGCTGTTGAAATCAGGTTTGATTCAAACGTGCCCAGTGATGGTCGCCAGCGCGGTTTGCTCGAGCTGCCAATTCGGAATGCGATTGCGGTTGCCTCCGGAAAAGGTGGGGTCGGTAAGAGCACGGTAGCAGTCAACGTGGCTGTCGCTCTGGCAGAGAGCGGCGCTCGCGTCGGTCTTCTAGATGCGGACATCTATGGACCGAACGTGCCTACCATGATGGGAGTAAGCCATCTGCCTCCTCCCAGGGACGGCAAGCTTTACCCGGCAGAAGCTTACGGCGTGAAGTTGATGTCCATTGGTTTCCTGGTGAAACCGGAGCAACCTCTCATCTGGCGTGGACCCATGCTGCATTCAGCCATCCGCCAGTTCCTCACCGACGTGGTGTGGGGCGAGCTGGATTACCTGGTGGTTGACTTGCCCCCTGGAACCGGTGATGCCGGCCTGAGTTTAGCGCAATCCATGCCGCTCAGTGGCGGTGTAATCGTGACTTTGCCGCAGCAGGTTTCGCTGGATGATGCCCGGCGAGGTCTGGAGATGTTCCGGCAGCTGAATGTCCCGATCTTTGGGGTTGTCGAGAATATGAGCTATCTCGAGCTACCAGACGGAACCAGGATGGATGTCTTTGGCTCCGGCGGCGGAGAACGCCTGGCAAGGGAAGCGGGCGTTCCGTACATCGGAGCCATCCCAATGGATCCCTCGGTCCGGGAGGGCGGTGACAAAGGCGTCCCCGTCGTTGTAAGCCATCCAGATTCTGCCGTATCGCTGGCCTTGCAGCACATCACGAAAGACCTTGCTGCGAAAATTAGCGTCGCTGCAGTAAGCCAGGGTGACTTCATTCCCATCAACATGATCGGATAGGGATTGAGTGAATAATCAGCAGCTTTCCCTGAAAGCTGCTGACTATTCAACATCATATCTGTGAAATCATCTATGCAACCAATCGTTATCGGTATTCGCTTTCAAAAAGTTGGTAAGGTCTATCATTTCGACGCCGGCAGCTTCCAGGATATAAGACCGGGGGATTTTGCAGTCGTGGAGACCAGCCGTGGTCGCCAGCTGGGAGAGGTGGTCAAGATCATTGATGATCCTCAAAAGCCCCACGAAGGCGCCTGGAAACCAATCCAAAGAAAGGCTACGCCCCGCGATCTATTGTTGCGCCAGTTATGGCAACAGAAGGAAATAGAAGCGATGATAAATTGCCGGGCAAAGGCAGCCGAGCTGGACATCCCAGACGTAAAAATCGTTGCCGCAGAGTTCAGTTTTGATGGCGTAAGATTGTCCTTTCTGTACAGCACGGAGGACGGAGATAAGGTCGATCTGCGACCACTGCGCAGTGCGATGCGCAGGGCGTATCCAAAGTCAAGAGTAGAGATGCGCCAGATTGGCCCGCGCGATGTGGCAAAAATTATTGGTGGTATGGGCGCTTGTGGTTTAGAAACGCGCTGCTGTTCGATGTTCCTGACTGAATTCAGCCCAATATCGATCAAAATGGCCAAGGAGCAAGGGATCTCCCTGTCGCCGTCCGAAATCACCGGCATGTGCGGCCGGCTGCGGTGTTGTTTAATTTATGAATACGAGCAATATGTCAACGCTCGAAAACAGCTCCCCAAGCGCAATAAGCGCGTTGTTACCCCCATGGGAGAAGGCAGGGTCATCGATACTTATCCGCTGAAAGATGCCGTCCTCGTAGATGTGGAGGAGGTGGGACAGCACGAGTTTCAGCGTGAAGATCTTCAGCCCTGGGATGAGTTGGAAGCTTTGCGAAGAAAATCTGAGGCGCCTTGCGACCGGCATGAGAACGGCGGCTGTACCTGTGGCGAAGGGAATTCGTGATCTCATTTTTGCCTGAAGCAGAAGAATTGTTCGAATATACACGCCAGTTGCGACGGGACTTTCATCGTCACCCTGAGCTGGGGTTTCAAGAATTTCGGACGGCAGGAATTGTCGCCAGAGAACTCACTGCACTTGGCTTGGAGGTCAGCACAGGGATCGCAGAGACTGGGGTTGTGGCGCTCTTAGAGGGCAAACAGGATGGTCCCGTAGTTCTCCTGCGGTTTGACATGGATGCCCTGCCCATCGAGGAAGAGACTGGTGCAGAATACGCCTCTCAAAATCCTGGAGTGATGCATGCCTGCGGTCACGATGGGCATACTGCGATCGGCCTGACGGTTGCGCGATTATTACATGAGCGCCAGGAAGCGTTGCGTGGCACAGTTAAGTTTGTTTTTCAACCGGCTGAAGAGGGTTTGGGCGGTGCGGCGAAAATGATGGCTGAAGGCGTTCTGGAAGGACCGAGACCCGATATGGCTCTGGCGCTGCATATCTGGAATGACAAACCCCTTGGCTGGCTTGGAATCACGTCCGGACCGGTGATGGCTGCGGCAGATACATTCGCTATTACACTTACCGGCAAGGGCGGTCACGGCGCCAGCCCACACCAAACCAAAGATCCGGTAGTCGCGGCCGCCCAAATTGTGTCTGCGGTGCAGAATATCGTGTCGAGGAATGTAAATCCTCTCGATTCGGCGGTCATCAGCGTGACGGCGATGAACGCCGGAGACGCTTTTAATGTGATCCCATCGGCTGTGCGGCTGAAAGGTACAATCCGAACATTTGAAGCGGATATCCGTACGCTCGTCCAGGAACGTTTTCGCCAAATTGTAAGCGGCATGGCGGGGGCCTTCGATTGCCAGGTGGAAATCCAGCTGGAAAAAGTTACGCCCGCGGTAGTTAATGATTTCGAAGTTACGGGAAAGGTGCAAGAAATCGCCCGTGAGGTTTTTCCGAAAAAGTCCATGGTGACCGACTATCGCACCATGGGATCAGAAGATATGGCTTACCTGATGGAAGATATTCCCGGGTGCTACTTTTTCATCGGATCAGCGGATCGTGAAAAGGGCCTGGATGCCGCTCATCATAACCCGCGCTTTGACTTCGATGAACGGGTAATGCCCGCTGCTGCGGGTTTGATGGCTTCCATAGCAGCGCATTTATCGAATTCATAAAGAGATGGGCGACTTTGGAAATGGTAGCAAGCGCGCCTTGCATTTTCACCGGGCGCCGCGCCGCGTTGTATCCCTGGTACCATCGATAACCGAAAGTCTGTGGGACCTGGGCCTGGGGGAAAGCCTGGTTGGAATTACCGATTACTGCATCTTTCCAGCAGATCAGCTGCAAGGCCTGCCGCGTTTGGGCGGTCCAAAAAACCCTCGAGTTGACGAAATTGTGGCCTTAAACCCTGACCTGATCCTGGCTAACCAGGAAGAAAACACGCCAGCAACAGTGAATGCATTGGAAACCGCCGGGCTGCCTGTTTTGGTTACGTTCCCGACTACGGTGCGTCAGGCTCTGGATGTGCTTTGGATGATCACCGGAATCTATCAAAGTCAGACGGCAGCAGTTCGACTGGAAACTTTGGAATTCACCCTGGAATGGATGCAATCTGCTTCTTACGATCAAAGCAAAAAGCGCTATTTTTGTCCAATCTGGCAGGATACCACCAGTTCTGGTGTACGCTGGTGGATGACCTTCAACCAGCATACCTACATCCATGATTTGCTCAGCCTGGTCGGTGGAGAGAATGTGTTTTCTGATCGGGATCGGCATTATCCGCTGGCAGCGGATTTGGGCGATGGCTCGCCGGAAGACCCTGGAGATCGGGATACGCGTTATCCGCGCGTGGACCTGGAGGAAATACTCCGGGGTGATCCAGAAATCATCCTGCTGCCCAGCGAGCCTTTTGGGTTCAACGAACAGCATAAGCAGGCGATCGAGGATCTGATGGGGGAAACAACTGCTGCAAAAAATGGTCGAGTATACCTGGTGGATGGGAGTTTGCTCACCTGGCACGGCACACGCCTCGGTAAAGCCTTTCAAGAATTGCCCGGTCTCTTCTCCTAACGGAACGCCGCAACAGTTCCAGATTGAAGATTGAAAGTTGAAGGTCGGCGGCCGGATTTACGTTCGTTCTCGAACGCGCACGCTTGACGCTGTTTTTATATGATGGTAAAATGTGTTTCATCAGAATAATCCGAATAATATGATTAATCATATTAATTGATTAACGGGAAGTAATATGACGAATGGAAAGCTCGCTTACGAATTCTTGGATTATTTGGTGAGCAGTGCAAACGGGGAAGAGAAAAGCGACCGGCTGCCTTCATTGAACAATTTAAGTGAAGAGCTGGGCCTCAGTGTATCCCGGCTGCGCGAGCAGTTAGAGGTGGCCCGAGCACTGGGTTTTGTGGAGGCGCGTCCGCGAACCGGTATCCGCCGCCTGCAATATTCGTTTCTACCTGCCATTAAGAAAAGCCTTTCTTATGCCATCTCCCTGAACCCGGAAAATTTCGAGCCTTTTGCTGATTTGCGCAAGCACATCGAAGCAGCCTATTGGCATCAGGCGGTGGCGCAGCTGACTCCCGAAGACCATGAGGCGCTCCGCTCCCTATTGGAAAAAGCCTGGGAAAAACTGCGCGGTAATCCCATCCAAATCCCCCAGGCGGAACACCGTGAGCTTCATCTGCGAATCTACCGGCGGCTGAAAAACCCGTTTGTGCTTGGCCTGTTAGAGGCCTATTGGGATGCCTATGAGGAAGTCGGATTGAACGTTTACGCGGACTATTTTTACCTTCACGAAGTCTGGAAGTTCCATCAGCAAATGGTCGAGGCGATTTGCCGAGGGGACTACGAGGCTGGTTATAACGCACTGGTCGAACACACCGACCTGATTTATCACCGTCCTCTATCCATTTCAGATGAAGAAAAGGTTTTGAACCAAAGTTGATCACGGTCCTGACCGTGATTTCAAGGAGTAAGAAACCAATGTCTGATATCCAAACTGTTGAAAAGGTGAGCCCCACGAAAGATCTCGAACCGATCGTGAATGATTTTTCCATTACGGTCGGCACGGTCAACGGATCGGGTAGCCAGACCTCAAACTTAACCATTCTGCGAGCGCTGTTCAAAATGGGGATACCGGTATCGGGGAAAAACCTGTTTCCCTCGAATATTCAGGGTTTGCCAACCTGGTATACCATCCGGGTAAACAAAGATGGTTTCACGGCCCGGCGGGAGGAACACGAGATTGTTGTGGCCATGAATCCAGCGACGTTTGCGGAGGACCTGGAAAAAGTAGTGCCCGGTGGGGCTTTCTTTTACCCGGATGACATCCGGCAGGCCATCCGGCGTGATGACGTTGTCACTTATCCGATGCCAGTTAAACATCTGGTCCGGGATTCCGAAGCTCCGGCAAATCTGCGGGATTACGTCGCCAATATGGTTTACGTCGGAGTCCTCGCTCAAATTTTGGGCATCGATCTTGACAAAATCCACCTGGCGCTCGATTTCCACTTTAAAGGCAAACAGAAACCCATCACTCTGAACTTCAGTATCATCAGAAGCGCTTTCACCTGGGTAGCGGAAAATCTCGTCAAGCAAGATCCATACTGGTTAGAGCCTATGGACGCCACGCATGACTTCATCATGACGGATGGAAACACGGCGGCTGCCTTGGGCTCGATTTATGGGGGCGTACACTTTGTTTCCTGGTATCCGATCACACCCGCTTCCAGCCTGGCTGAAGCGCTTGAGCAATATCTGCCGACCTTGCGGAAGGATCCAGAAACCGGAAAGAACACATTTGCCGTCGTTCAGGCCGAGGATGAGCTCGCCGCAATTGGCATGGCAATCGGAGCGGGTTGGTCCGGGCTGCGGGCGATGACGTCCACTTCTGGGCCAGGACTCAGCTTGATGACGGAATTCGCCGGATTCGCGTATTACTCCGAAGTGCCCGTGGTCATATGGGATATTCAACGGGTGGGTCCCAGCACCGGTCTGCCCACCCGTACCTCGCAGGCAGATCTCAGCATGGTTAACTACCTGGGGCACGGCGATACTCAACAGATCATCCTTTTTCCTGGTTCTGTCAACGAATGTTTCGAGTTTGGTTGGAAAGCATTTGATTTGGCTGAACGGCTGCAAACACCGGTGTTCGTACTCAGCGATCTTGACCTGGGGATGAACCAGTGGATGACCAATCCATTCAATTATCCCAATACTCCCATGGATCGAGGCAAAGTACTGTGGGAGGAAGACCTTGAGAAGATGGCAGAAAAATGGGGCCGGTACCTGGACGTCGATGGAGATGGTATTCCCTACCGGACTTTGCCCGGAAACCGGCACCCTGCAAGCGCTTACTTTACGCGGGGCACCGGTCACGACGAATACGCTCGTTACACCGAAGACCACGAGGACTACGCCAGAGTAATGAGCCGTCTAAAAAAGAAATTCGAAACAGCGCGAGACAACGTGCCAAAACCGGTCCTCCATTCAATGGGGGAAGCCGAAATAGGGATTATCGCTTTCGGATCCACAGAACCTGCGATCGCAGAGGCGCGGCATTATTTGTCTGAGCAAGGGATCAAGACTGATTATCTGCGCTTGCGTGCCATCCCCTTCTCGAAGGAGGTCGCTGATTTTGTGCACGCTCACCAGCGTATTTATGTCGTGGAAATGAACCGGGATGGACAGTTACACCAGTTGTTGACTTTAGAATTTCCAAGTCAGAGCGAAAAAATTATCTCCCTTGCCCATCTGGACGGACTACCGGTGACAGCAAAATGGGTCCAGGAAGGGATTCAGGCCAAGGAGGTGAAATAACCATGTCAAACCAAACAACTACGCGTCCTCGCGTGAACGTGAATTTAGCTGGATTGCAAAAATCCGATTATCGGGGGGCAACTTCTACCCTGTGCCAGGGCTGCGGGCACAACTCCATTTCCAGCCAGATCATCGCAGCTGCCTATGAGCTCGATCTCGTACCGGAAAATGTCGTCAAGTTCAGCGGGATTGGTTGTTCCAGCAAGAGCCCAACCTACTTTTTAGACCGCTCGTTCGGTTTTAACGGTTTGCACGGCAGGATGCCCTCGATTGCGACCGGAGCCATGTTCGGGGACCGCACCCTGATTGGCCTGGGGGTGAGTGGTGATGGGGATACAGCCAGTATTGGAATGGGCCAGTTTAAACACGTCATGCGCCGGAACGTCCCGCTGGTATACATTGTGGAGAACAACGGCGTTTATGGGCTGACAAAGGGACAATTTTCGGCGACCGCGGAGACCGGTTTAAGCCTTAAGAACCATGGCACCAACCCGTATATGCCCGTAGACATTGCCTGGGAAGCGGTGGTCAGTAACGCAACCTTCGTAGCTCGGTCCTTTGCGGGAGATCCAAAACAAGTGAAAGAATTGATCAAGGCGGCGCTCAGCCACAATGGCATTGCCGTGCTGGACATTATCAGCCCGTGTGTTACCTTCAATAACAGGGATGATTCAATGCACTCATACGCCTGGGGTAAGGATCACGAAGCGCCGTTGCACGAGCTGTCCTATGTCCCCCCGCGAGAAGACATCATGATTGAGTATGAAGAGGGTGAGATCATTGATGTAACCATGCATAACGGGTCTACGGTCATTCTAAAGAAGTTAGAACACGATTATGATCCTACCGATCGGGCAAGGGCTATTGTTATGCTGGAGGAGGCCAACGCCAAGAACTGGCTGATCACCGGCTTGATTTACATTGACACCAGCAAACCTTCCCTGTTGGACATCTACGGGTTGACAGATACTCCCCTCAATCGATTGCCGGAGGACCGGATTCGTCCGTCGAGGGAGACGATCCAAAAGGTCAATGAAATGATGTTTTGATGCCGGATTAGTAATTTGTGATCAGGCAACTGGTTTTTGGACATCCCATTTCCTTGGAAATGGGATGTTTTACATTATGCAAATGGGAACCTTTAGCATCTGAGAGCGTTTTAAGCTTAAACAAGCTTTGGGCGAGGAGCTGGCTCGTTTATCGTTATCTCTAAAGGAGGAGAAAGACGATGTCCCAAAAGGTAATTACCACCTTCACGCTGTTTCTTTTTATCGTCCTGATGATCCTTGGTCTGATGGCGCTTGCTAATTATTATGGCGACTTGGCAAACCAGGCGAGCCAGATTTATCGATTCCCAGCCCTATTGTAAATTTTCGTTAGCCCCTTTTGCCTGCTCCCATACCGCCTCGACCAAAGATGGGAGCGCCTGTCCAGATGGCGCCTGGATGACATATTCGGCCTGGCTGCTCAGCGGTGTTAGCTCCGGATTAACTTCGATTACAACCGCTCCATGCTCCAGGGCCATAAACGGCAGAGAAGCTGCTGGCTCGACGACAGTAGATGTACCGATTGAGATGAAGACGTCGCAGTTCCGAGCGGCAAGTTGCGCCGACATCAAGGCCTCCCTTGGAAGGCTTTCG
>DATCIL010000541.1:0-1730 GCA_036507795.1 Anaerolineales bacterium
CGCACGGCGAAGCGGCGACGGCGGCGCAGCATCCAAAGATAGATCGCCAGCAACAGAGGAATTAATCCGAGCAGAACCAGGAACCCCGGCCAAAGCAAGTCCATCGACTACCTCCAGTACGCGCTTGCAAATTCACCAATAAGATCACAGCAACTCGAAAATAAGCTGCAGTTCCTGTTCGCTAATTGTCTCTATTATTATAAAATTCTATCATTAACGGGAGATGAACAGGATGGGACAAGGTTTCCAGCTTTATTTAGGAAAATCGCGCAGCGCGGGATTTCCCCGCATGCCTTACAGGTTATAATGGAGGGATAATATCCAATTATGGGGCGATGTCGTGAACGCGACCAACTCTTTTATCCCTCTCACTGGAGGAGGTAAATATGCATCTTACGGGACTTCACCACGTAACGGCGATTACCGCGAAGGCGGCCGAAAACGTAGCATTCTATACGCAGGTGCTGGGCCTGCGTTTGGTAAAAAAAACTGTAAACCAGGACGATGTCTCAGCGTATCACTTGTTTTATGCGGATGCAGTCGGAAGCCCGGGCACAGATGTGACCTTTTTTGACTGGCCCCAGGTGGTGCAGAACCGTAAAGGTGCCGGCACCATCGCAGAAATTGGGCTGCGGGTGCCCAGTCGTGAAGCCCTCGACTGGTGGCTGCAGCGGCTGACGGTGGCCGGAGTGAGTCACGAGGGGATCAGGGAAGAGGCGGAACGGGCATGGATACGGTTTTCCGACCCGGAAGGACAGGCGCTGGCGCTGGTAAATGATAACGGCGCGCCTGGGGGCGGTATTCCTTGGGAGCGCAGCCCCGTGCCGGAGGACCGACAAATCCGTGGGCTCAACTCTGTGAAGTTGATGGTACAGATGCTGGAGCCGACAGCCTGGGTGCTGACGGAAGTCATGGGTTTTCGCCAGACCCATACCGCACCATCGAGCAGCAATCCAGCCCGGCAGGTAGTATTCTTCGAAACAGGTCCAGGCGGTCCGGGCAGCGAGGTGCAGGTTAAAGCGGGACCGGAACTTCAGCCTGGACGAGTGGGCCGGGGCGGCGTACATCACGTGGCGTTCCGCACACCAAATGACGCAGAGCATGCGCAGTGGAGGCAGCGGATTTCCGAGGCAGGCCTGCAAGTTACCGATATCATCGACCGCTACTACTTCAAGTCGATCTATTTCCGCGAGCCGGGCGGTATCCTGTTCGAGATTGCCACTGATGGACCTGGTTTTGCCACCGATGAGGACGTTGAGCACCTGGGCAAGCAGCTCGCCCTCCCGCCCTTCCTGGAGCCATATCGCGAGCAGATTGAGGCCCAATTGCATCCCCTTGAGATCGAACAATTGGTGTGATTATCCACTTAATTATTTGTCTTTCGGAATATTCCTAGCCACAACGCCAGCAGGGTTAAACCGGAAATTCCGCCGGATACGCCACCATAGAGCAAACCCACGGCGTTTGCTCCGGGGAGGTAGACGATCAAGCTGGCCGCCCAGGCCACCACGCTCGCAGGTATCCACCAACCGACGCTGCTCATCTTGCCTCTCAGAACAAACCATTGGGCAATTCCTAGCGCCAGCCCCACCCCGGCTCCAATCGCTCCTCCGAATACAAATTCGGTGAATCCGAAAAAGGAGGCCGCCTGAGCGCCCAGAAAGAAGCCGACTGCCCAGCCGATCATGCTTGCGAGCAACCACCAGATGCTGGTGCCGATAAGAGACCGC
>DATCIL010000542.1:0-2366 GCA_036507795.1 Anaerolineales bacterium
ACGATCAATCCGGGCTCCGGCACCAGCGCCGGCCGGCCCAGCATCTCGATCATCAAGGTTATTGAGGATACGAGCGCTGAGATCGAAGCCAAGAACCTGGGCGCAAACAAAATGGTTATTGTCTGGTTTGACCGCATGTACTGTGGTGGCGGCGTTACCGGGATCAAGGCGGGCACCTTAATAGCGGGTAGCGATGGTTCGCTGAAGGCGACCGTGCGCATCCCCAAGGAACTGCACGACCGCAGCGCCCTGGCTATTCGCCTGCAGGCCGTAGACGGATCGGGAAGTTCTGTCTCAAACTGGTTCAGCAATGCGTCCAGCGAGAATGGAGTGGGGAGCGGCGCACCTTACGGGTACACTGGCGGCATCCCCTCCGTATTGATCGCAGCGGTCCTCGAGGATGATGAGGTCAGCATTGAAGCCCGGCAATTTCCGGCCCGGAAAGAGCTGAATGTCTTCATGGGCAAGATGGGGACCCAGGGTTTGAACGGCATAAAGGTCGGCATGGTGAAAACCGAAAAAGACGGATCGGTCAGTGAGTCCTTCAATATCCCGAAGGAACTGCGCGGCAAGGAAAAAATCGCCGTTCGCCTGCAGACCGCCGACGGATCAGGATACTACGCCTACAACTGGTTCTTCAACCAGGACACCAACTAATCCAGCAATGCGATCTCCAGATAAGGCAACGTCCCTGGGTGCTTGAGCACCCAGGGACGTATTTTATTGAGACTTGAAGGCTAACCCTTACGGCATGAAGATACCCAATGGCATATAAAAGGATACAATCCAGTTCGGGGCATCCACTACTTCGCTGATTTTGAGGTCGCCTGCTACGCTGCAGAGCAAGTAGGCATCCTCGGGAGCCACATTATGCTCGCTTCCGAGCCAATCGATCATCCTCCGGACGGCGTTCCTGGCGTTCTCCATCAGGTCAGGACCAACGCCCGTTGTAGCAAAGTAACCCATATGGGTATCATGCTCGCTCAGCGGACTGCGCCCGGTAATAAACTGAGGCGAAGGCAAGTTTGCGTCTTTCCTGAGATTAAATCGAAGCCGGAAGGTCATCGGACACTCGATGCCGGTAACACATACTTCACCATCGCCTTGCACAGCATGGCAATCGCCAGCCGAGAACATGGCTCCCGCGACTTGAACGGGGAGCAGCAGACGGGTGCCCTCGTTAAGGTGGCGAATGTCCATGTTCCCACCGAAGTCACCGGGCGGCAGGACAAAGTGCTCACCGGGCTCAGCCGGCGCAACGCCCATGGTGCCACAAAAAGGCTGGAGCGGGATTACAATATCGTCTCTCAAGCGGGTTGTCCTACCGTTTGATAGATCCCAATGTTTTATGTATGGATCCTTGAAATCCTCGGATAGCAATCCCAGACCCGGGAGGATCCCGGTCCATCCCCATCCATCTGGCTGGAGAGATAGAATCTCGACTTCCAGGGCATCCCCAGGCTCAGCTCCATTAACGCAGATTGGACCAGCCAGAGGATAGATATTGTCGAAGTCAATCTCGGTCAGAATGCTCGCACCGCTGCCGGGCGTAACCTGCCCGTTGGACACTTCCTGGGTCCAGCATTCAACTTCGTCGCCTGGATCTACGGTGACCGCCGGTGGCAACTGGTTATTCCATTTAAAATGAATCTTGTGACGATCGAGCTCGTAAAAGGCCATCTTCACCATCTCCTTTCCAATTGGCAGTTTATGTAATAGAATTTTTTTGCGCCTGATCCAAGCATATAAAATTTGACAACGTTTGTCAATATTGAGATGGAATTCACAAGAGATCGATCGAAAGAGAAGGACGTTATGAAACCAAAAAAAGTAACATGCCTGTTAGCGATCTTACCTTTCCTGGTCAGTTGCAGCCGAATATTCGCCGTACCGGGAACCAGCACACCTACTCAGACGACGCCAGCTACCGCAACTGCACCGCCGACTGATTCACCAACTGCTGCTCCGACGCAGTTGCCTGTGACGACCGTACCGAGTGCAACCATTCCGGATGTAACGGCGACGCCGCTGCCGGCAACCGAGACTCCGCAGCCAACATTGCCACCGGTGACGGAACCCTGGCAGATTCCCGAGGCGATCCTGATCCTGATACCAGGCCCGGGTTCACGCCTGATCAGCCCAATCCGGGTATCCGGAATGGCGGATCCGACCTTCGAGCAGGCGCTTGCCGTGCGGCTTGTGCTCGACGATGGAAACGAATTGAGCGTGGTCCCGGCGCAAATCGCCGCGGAACTGGGAGAGAGAGGGCCATTCGAAGCCGAGGTCCCATTCACCATCGGCGAAGAGCGGCAGGCCTTCATCCAGGTTTTTGCGACCAGCGCGCGGGACGGCGGTATAACGCATCT
>DATCIL010000543.1:0-1196 GCA_036507795.1 Anaerolineales bacterium
CATGATGCCGCCCATGCCACGCTGTGGTTAAAAAAAGCGCACAAGCCGTTCGATTACGCGAAGGTAGGCGTTGATCCGCAGGTGATTGGATATGATAACGGGACTGTCATCTTAGCCAATCAGTTTGTTCTGCCAGCATACAACAAGAAGACTCTGCCGCCTCAGGACGTTCCCAAGCGCTGGGAGGATTTGCTGGATCCCAAGTGGAAAGGCGGCAAGTTGGGGATGGGGACTGCAACCCACCATCTAGCCCGCTTGGCAACTTTTTGGGGTGAGGATAAGGCGACGGCGTACGTAAAGGGCTTGGCCAAGCAACAGCCTTCTTTGGGGCAGCTTGGGGTAATTTATAGCCGACTTCAATTAGGCGAAATTCTCGTTGCAATCACGATGACTGATAGCTTCGTTCACAGGGCGGAGATGAAGGGGGCGCCTGTTGTCCATGCTGAGGGGATGGAGCCGGTGATTTCACCCGCTTACAATGCAGGTGTGCTCAAGGGTGCCCGGCACCCGAACTTGGGGCATCTGATTGCTGTTTTTCTTACGACGCCGGCGGCTCAGGAGATTTGGGAGAAGTACGGTGGGCAGAGTTCAGCTTTTGTGCCCGGGACCACAGCGTACAAGTACGCTCAGGGCAAGAAGGTGCTCTACATGACCCAGGATCAAGCTCAGATGGTGGACAGGCTGACCGCGGAATACGGCAAAATCCTGGGATTCACGAAGAAGTAGACAAGGATTGTCCATTCCGACGATCAAGGGGGTAATTGAATGCAATCGGCGGCGGCCCAAGGCGGAACGGTTGGCGTTCTAGCCCGACTCCTGAATAGCGGGCTTAACGGCACGAGCGTCTTTGCCGGCGGATTGTTGGTCCTGCTTGCGGTCATCGTTGGCGTGCCGGTGGCCATGGTGGTTCTCATGAGCTTGAGGACCGGTTTTCCGGGGGAGGGGGGACCGCTCACGCTTGCTAACTTCATCAGCGTATACACGGATCGGGGCACTTATGAGGTCTTGGTAAATACGGTTTTGTTTGCAACGGGCACGGTGGCAGTGACACTCCTCTTTGCGGTGCCATTGGTGTGGATCCTGATGCGCACGGACATTCCCTTGAAGAAAACCATCTTCGTGCTTCTTACCGTCGGGACTCTCATTCCCGTTTTTCTGCGCACGATCGCTTGGATACTGCTGCTAAGCCCGAGAAT
>DATCIL010000544.1:0-6438 GCA_036507795.1 Anaerolineales bacterium
CAAATAGGACTTTCTATACCACCGATATATGACAGTTAGCACTAGCCGTCAGTAACGAAAGACAGGATAATGAAAGTGCCTAATTTCACTAGCTTTATCTAACTTCTCGTAAAAGGAGGCCAACGAATGCCCGTAAGGGGATGGATTGAAATCGACGAGAGATATTGCAAAGGTTGTGAATTGTGCCTCAACGCATGTCCCCAGTCGGTGTTGAGCCTGGACATGGACCGGTTGACACCCAAGGGATATCATCCAGCTCAATTGAGCGCAGATGGTTGTACAGGTTGTGCCATCTGCGCTATTGTTTGCCCCGAAGCAGCCATTACTGTATACCGTGAGGTTTCGACCAGGCGGGCGCGATCTATCGCGGCCTGAAAGTGCGAAGGAGTTTGGTGATGACCCGGCAATTACTCAAAGGTAATGAAGCCCTCGCCGAGGCGGCCATCCGTGCCGGCGTAGAGGCATATTTCGGCTACCCGATCACCCCGCAAACCGAAGTGTTGGAATACTTTTCGAAACGCATGCCGGAACTGGGGCGGACATTTCTTCAGGCCGAGAGCGAAGTCGCCGCCATCAACATGGTATATGGCGCGGCTTGCACTGGAACAAGAGTAATGTCCTCTTCGTCAAGTCCAGGAGTTAGCCTGATGATGGAGGGGATCTCCTACATCGCCGGTACCGAAGTTCCGTTGGTCCTTGTCGACGTGATGCGCGGTGGCCCTGGACTGGGAAATATCGCCCCCTCACAGGGGGACTACAACCAAATTGTCCATGGGGGCGGTCACGGAGACTATAAGCCAATCGTCCTGGCTCCGGCCAGCGTCCAGGAGACCATCGATTTTATGGATTTAGCATTTGATTTGGCCGAAAAATACCGGGCAATCGTTGTTGTTTTGATGGACGGAAACATCGGACAAATGATGGAACCTGCAGAACTGCCTCCCATGCGTCCCGTCGTGCGCTCAGAACCGGATTGGGCCGTCACCGGGGCAAAAGGACGTGAGCGGCGGATCCTAAGCTCAATTTACATTCAACCGGAAGAAGAAGAGATTGTCAACATTCGCCTGTTGAAACGATGGAATCAAATTGAGGCCAACGAGGTTCGTTTTAAGGAATATTTTGTAGATGACGCAGAACTCCTCGTTGTCGGCTTCGGTACTGCTGGAAGAATCTCATTGTCGGCTGTTCGCGCTGCGCGAGAAGAGGGCATCCGGGTAGGGCTACTCCGACCAATTACCTTAAGCCCCTATCCATACGCCAGAATAAGAGCATTAGCGGGCCAGATAAAAGGTATGCTGGTAGTAGAGATGAACTCTGGGCAAATGCTCGACGACGTAATCAGAGCGGCCAGCGGCAGAGTCCCTGTTGAATTTTACGGCCGGTTGGGAGGGATGGTTCCTTTTCCAGATGAAGTTTTGGAGGAAATTCATCGAATGGCTGCACAACCTGCTTCTCCGAACGGGAATCCCCGCGAGAGCTGGATGAAGCGACTGGCAATAATTGAAGGGTAAGTGAGAAGACGCTATGACAACCAATGCTCCCACAGAGTTAGTTTACCAGCGTCCCGAATCATTCACAGAAACAGTCACCCACTACTGTCCAGGCTGCACGCACGGTGTGGCCCATCGATTGGTGGCAGAGGTCTTGGACGAAATGGCGTTGCGCGAGAGGACCATTGGCGTCGCCTCGGTTGGCTGTTCGGTCTTTGCGTACAATTATTTTAGTTGCGACTTCGTAGAGGCTGCCCATGGACGTGCTCCGGCCATGGCAACCGGCATCAAACGCGTTCTTCCGGACAGGGTTGTTTTTACCTACCAGGGCGACGGGGACCTGGCTTCCATAGGCATGGCAGAAATCGTCCATGCCGCGGGTCGCGGAGAAAACATTACCGTCATCTTCATCAATAACGCCAACTATGGTATGACCGGCGGTCAGATGGCGCCGACAACGCTGCCGGGACAGAAAACAACCTCGTCTCCGTATGGTCGCGACGTGGAACAAATGGGTTTTCCCATCCGGATGGCGGAACTGCTGGCTACCCTTGATGGCGCCGGCTATATCGCCCGGCGAAGCCTGCATGATCCTAAGAACATCCGCCAGGCGAAAAAAGCCATCCGCCTGGCATTTGAGGCCCAGGTCCGGGGATCAGGATTTTCCATGGTGGAACTGCTCTCCACCTGCCCGACAAACTGGGGCATGACGCCCGTTGAGGCGCTGCGATGGGTGGAAGAACGCATGATTCCGGCATTCCCCTTAGGTGATTACAAAACGATGGAGTAGAAAATGCAAACTGAAATCGTCATTGCCGGCTTTGGAGGTCAGGGCATCCTTTTTGCTGGTCAGGTCCTGGCCTACGCGGCGATGGATTCTGGCAAGGAGGTAACCTGGATCCCCTCCTATGGACCGGAAATGCGTGGGGGCACCGCAAACTGCACCGTGATCATAGCCGACGAAGAGATTGGATCTCCCCTGGTGCGCAACCCAAAAGGCGTCATCGCCTTAAATCTACCTTCTTTTGACAGGTATGAATCATTGGTCGTTCCCGGCGGGATATTGATTGTTAACGCCTCTCTTGTAAACCGTGCCGTTCAACGTAAAGACCTCAAATCGATTCTGGTGCCTGCCAACGAAATCGCAGAATCGCTGGGCGACAAACGTCTGGCGACTATGATCCTGGCCGGCGCGCTTCTGGTATACCTCCCTGTTCTTCCAGTCGAGGCCGTTGAAAAAGCTCTGCGGGATCACTTACCCGAGCGCCATCGCAAACTGCTGCCTCTGAACTTCAAAGCTTTAAGGACAGGTGCAGATTTTGCCCTGAAAGCAACTCTCAGCCCACTTTCCTCCCAAAATTAGGTTAAAATAAAAAGAATAAGGTATCTTCTCAATAAGTCGGGCGTCCACCCTTTTTTGAGAGGATCCTGCCTGTTCGACGGGAGGTTCGGTGATCGCGGCTGAAAGAGCCTTTTACATCTGCCCCATCTGTTTCCAGGTGTGTGAATCAAGAAAAGCCTGTGATTTGCACATCCACTCTCATCGTATGGTTCCATGCAATCCTGGCAAACCTGGTGATGAACGCCGCAAACCAATCGTGGACAATTATGGAAATTTTGTATCGCGCGCTCCGCGTTGGTATATGGAAGCGGTTGGTTTAATCAAAGCCCAAGGTAATTAGACGATTAGGCAATCAGGTATTGGGCGATTGAAAACTATCGCTCGGGCAATCAGTTTTGTATGGCAACAAAAACCCCGCATCTGAGGCGTTCAGAAAGCGGGGTTCCGGTTTAATCTCGAGATGTCTTACTCCTGCATCAGCGGTTTACCCTTGTACTTCAGGGCGGCGTGGGCAGCCGCCAGCCGGGCGATGGGTACCCGGAACGGCGAACAGCTCACATAATTTTGCCCAATCGTGTGGCAGAATTCAACCGATTCAGGATCCCCGCCGTGTTCGCCGCATATGCCCACTTCCAAATCCACCCGCGCCTTCCGGCCATCCTCTACCGCCATCTTCATCAATCGACCAACGCCATCCTGGTCAATCGTCTGGAAGGGGTTCTTGGGTAGAATACCATCTTCGACATATTTTAGGAGGAAGTTGCGTTCAGCATCGTCCCGGCTGTAGCCAAAGGTCATCTGCGTGAGATCATTGGTACCAAACGAGAAGAATTCGGCGACTTGAGCGATCTCGAACGCCGTCGTGCACGCCCGCGGAATCTCAATCATCGTACCGAACTTATAGGGGAAACTTACTTGCTTTTCCTCCATTACCTCCTTAGCGATCTCTTCCAACCTCGGCTGGATGACATTAAGTTCATTCACGTGTCCGGTCAACGGGATCATGACCTCAGGCCTTGCCCGGATGCCTTTCAAGGTGCAATTGGCGGAAGCTTCGAAGATCGCCCGAACCTGCATTTCGACGATTTCTGGCATCATAATGCTCAAGCGAATCCCTCGCAGACCCATCATCGGATTGCTTTCGTGCAGCGCCCGGACGTTCTTCAGAAGCAACTCTTTTTCTTCCAGGCCTTCCGTCTCGCCACGCACCTGCATGCTGATGACTTCTTCCAGTAATTCCTCGAACGAGGGCAGGAATTCATGCAGAGGTGGGTCAATCAAGCGGATGATGACCGGGTAACCGTCCATGGCATCGAACAGTCCCTCAAAATCCGAGCGCTGGTGAGGCAAGAGCTGGTCCAAGGCCTCTTTCCGTTCCCCCGAAGAATTTGCCAAAATCATGCGCTGGACGACGGGTAAACGCTCGGGCTCAAAAAACATGTGCTCTGTCCGAGCGAGACCAATCCCTACTGCGCCGTAGGATCTGGCGCGGCGAGCGTCGGCGGGATAGTCAGCATTAGCCCATACCTGCAAGCCGGTCGTCGGCCAGCCCTCAGGCAGATTACGGATACCCTCTGTTGCAGAGATTTCATCCGCCCAGCTCAAAAGGGTGAGCAGGTCAGTCTGCTCTTCGAGAGACGGCGAAATGGTTTCAATCTCTCCCAGGTATACCTCCCCGCTCGTTCCGTCCACGGAAATCCAGTCGCCTTCCTTAACCACCTTTGCGTCCACTTCCATCAGACGTTTATCAAGGCTGATCCGGATAGCGGAGGCGCCCACCACGCATGGGACACCGAATTGCCGCGCTACCACCGCAGCGTGAGAAGTGGCTCCACCTTCGCTGGTCAAAATCCCTTTGGCTGCCAGCATTCCATGGACGTCGTCCGGGCGGGTGAAGGGGCGGACCATAATGACATCCTGACCTTCTTCCTTGGCCATGCGTTCGGCAGTGTCGGCATCGAAGTAAACCTGGCCGACGGCTGCTCCCGGCGATGCGTTTACACCGCTTGCAAACAGTAGACCTTCATCCTGTGCCCTGTTCTTGGCCTCATAATCAAAACGGGGGTGCAAAAGCGCGTCCACCTCGTTTGGTGTTATCCGGCTGACCGCCGCTTCCTTGCTGAACAGCCCCTCGTTAGCCATATCCACCGCGATGGTAACAGCCGCTTTGGCCGTACGCTTGCCATTTCGCGTCTGCAGCATCCACAGCTTCTTTTTCTCTATAGTGAATTCGACATCCTGCATTTCGCGGTAGTGCTCCTCTAACCTGTCGCAGATTTCAACAAATTGTCGATAGGCTTCGGGCATTTCCTTCTCGAGCTCTTGAATCTTCTTGGTGTTGCGAATACCGGCAACCACATCTTCACCCTGCGCATTCATCAGGTAATCGCCGTAGAGCTCTCGTTCGCCGTTAGCAGGATCTCGAGTAAAGGCAACGCCCGTTCCAGAATCCCAACCCATGTTTCCGAATACCATGGTTACAATGCTCACCGCGGTTCCGAGATCATGCGATATGCGAGCAGCATTGCGGTAATCAACCGCCCGCTTTCCAAACCAGGATCTGAAAACCGCTTCGGTGGCCAGGCGCAGCTGTTCGTAAGGATCTTGAGGGAAATCGAAGCCCTTGTGCTCACGCACAATGGCTTTGAACTTATCGGTAAGATCTTTCCAGCCCTGGGCATTTAGATCTGTGTCCAGTTTAACGCCCTTGTCTGCCTTATATTCCTCAAGGACATCTTCAAAAGCTTCATCGGGAAGCCCGAGAACCACGGATCCAAACATCTGCACCAGGCGGCGGTAAGCATCGTAGACGAAGCGCTCATCATCCGTCAGCCTGACCATTCCCGCGGCGGTCTCATCGTTTAGGCCGATATTCAAAACCGTATCCATCATGCCGGGCATGGAGAACTTCGCGCCGGAACGACAGGAAACCAGGAGCGGGTTTTCCGGATTTCCAAACTCTTTTCCGGTTTCCCCTTCCACATTTTTCATCGCTTCAAGCACCTGGTCCCACATTCCCTCCGGAAATTGCTCCCCCGATTTCAGATAGGCGTTACACGCTTCGGTAGTAATGATAAAACCTGGAGGAACCGGTACGCCAATCCGGGTCATTTCCGCAAGATTGGCGCCCTTCCCGCCCAGCAGAGCCCTTACGCCCTCCCAATCCCCCGCGTGTTCTTCGGCTTCATCGACTTCCTTGAACAAATAAACCCATTTTGTTTCTGTCATATTGACCTCCTAATGATTATGTTAAAAGTAACTTCTCGATTAGTGGGGGGTCCCCCACTTTTGGGAAGATATGGTTATGATTTCGGTTGGTTTCCGAATGAAAAAATTTGCGCGATATAGTTTACCACTCCGCACGTTTCTTCACAAATTAACCTGCCTCATTCCAGAAATTCTCATTATGGTATCAACACGAGCGCAGCGAAGAAATCTCCGGCGCCCTCTTGTCATTGCGAGCGCAGCGAAGCAATCTCCGCCGTGGAGGGAGACTGCGACAGCGGCTGAATAAGAATTCAGCTTAAGAGCGCTGCTTTGCAAAAACCGCTCCTCGCAATGAAAAACGAGCATTGCCGGCGTTATTGTCTACCTGATCATGCGGTT
>DATCIL010000545.1:0-6418 GCA_036507795.1 Anaerolineales bacterium
GGCTGCGGCGTCGAGATCCATCTGGTGGACGGAAAGATCGAGCGGCTGGCCCCGCTCAAAGGCCATCCTCAGGGCAGCATTTGCCCGCGCGGGGCAAGTGCCAAAGAGATCGTCTATTCGCCGGACCGCATTCTGTACCCGCAGCGCAGATTGGGCGAACGCGGGGCAGGAGAATTCGAGCGCATCTCCTGGGACGATGCCTATAACATTATTGTCGAGTCCCTGAATAAGATCAAAAAAGAATACGGCCCAGAGGCGGTCGCCATTTATACTGGCAGGGGAAATTTCGAGCTTGGCTTGAACGAGCTTTTTGCCCCCGACGGTACGGTCGAATCGTCGGCCAACGCCGTGCTTTTCCCCTTTGGTTCTCCTAACACAACCGGAGTAGGTTCTCTTTGCTACGTTTCCTATGGGATGGTGGCTTCGCGCGCGACTTTTGGAGACTACCTTCGCAATGTTTATGAGGACATTGAAAACGCCGACCTGATTTTGGTGTGGGGGGATAATCCCGCTACCGATTCTCCGCCGGTTAGCTTGCGACAGATAAAGGCTGCGCAAAAGCGCGGGGCGCGGGTAATCGTCATTGACCATCGCCGTAGCGAGACCGCTCTGGCTACCCGTTCTGACTGGATTGGCGTCAGACCGGGCACCGATGGCGCTCTGGCGCTCGGCGTCATGTACGTCCTGCTCGAGGAAGACCTCTACGATCACGATTTCGTCGAGAATTGGACTCATGGTTTTGATGATCTGCGCGCCTATGTCCAGAATTTCACCCCGGACAGGGTCGAAAAGATTACCTGGGTGCCCGCCGTGAGCATCCGGGCTCTGGCTCGGGCAATTGGCCGGTCAAAAGGTTGCTCGATCATTACCTATACCGGCCTGGAGTACTCGAATACCGGGCTACAAGCGATCCGGGCTTTGTGGATTCTGCAGGCTCTAACCGGTCATCTGGATGTTCCGGGCGGAAAAGTCTTCCGCATGCGCAATCGTCCCCAGCTCAACCGTCTGCTTACGCATCCTCCCCAAGGGGCTGCCAAGCCCCTCGGTTTCGCGGAATACCCGGTTTACTATGCGGTCCGCACAGAGGCGCATGCCGCTATGCTACCCCGGGCGATCCTTGAAAGCCGGCCCTACCCGGTCCGCGCCATGATTATCAGCGGAGCCTCGATCCTTACCGCCTGGCCGGATCCTGGCCTGTGGCGCGGGGCGCTGGCAGCCCTGGATTTCCTGGTGACGGTAAACCGTTTTCCGACCGCCGACTCCCTGTATGCCGATGTTTTATTACCGGCGACCACCCTGTTCGAAATCGAATCCTTCATGATTTATGATGGCTACATCCAGCTGCGCCAGCGGGTGATCCCGCCGCAGGGAGAAGCGCGCAACGATTATTTGATCTTCGCTGAACTGGCCCGGCGCCTTGGTTACGGTCCACGCTGGCCGCAGAGCGAAGCAGAGATGATCGCGTTTGCCCTGCACGATACGCGTTTCACGCTGGAGCAGCTGCGCGCCCATCCCCAGGGCATTCCTTTCCAGATCCCGGAAATTCACTATCGCAAGTACGCCCTGGGTGAACTGCGCGCCGACGGCAAGCCTGGATTCGAAACCCTGACCGCAAAATTTGAGATCACCTCAGAGTGGCTGAGGTCCTTTGGTTACGAGGCCCTGCCGGTGTATACCGAGCCAACCGAGGGTCCGCTCGGCAGCCCCGAGGTTTTCAGCCGGTATCCTTTAGTGTTTAACTCCGGGGCACGCACCCAAACCGCTTTTCGATCCCAACACCACAACATCGCGTCGCTGGTCTCCCGCCAGCCGTGGCCGCTGGTTCACCTTCATCCCAGCGATGCGCAGGCTCGCGGAATACAGGATGGAGATGATGTCTTTGTCGTCTCCCCGCGCGGGGAGGTGCCATTCCGAGCTCGGGTCACCGAGAATATCCTTCCGGGTGTCGTCGAGGTCAACATGGGCGGTGGGGGCCCGCTCGGCCCGCCTTCATGGCAGCGCGGCAACGTGAATGAGCTTACTGATTTTGATAACCGGGATCCTATTCTGGGATTCCCGGTGTATAAATCCCTGCTCTGTGATGTTATCAAGCGAACCAGGTAATAATTCCTGGCCTCAAGTTATCTGAGAGGGGAAAATAAGGCGAGCATGCCGGATGATATAATTACTGCTGCCCTTTGATCCTTGCCGCTCACGCCGAAGGCAACTAAGGGGTCTGGATCATGTTTTCGTTGATCTATCTGCAAACCCATTCTAAGGAGGAGAGTGAAATGAACAAAACTTTTTCATCGCGTCCAAGACCGCGCAAGGCCGCGTTTCTCATCGCTTTCATCGTTCTCGCGCTCCTGTTGCAAGCCTGTGCTGGGGCCGAGGCCAGCCCGACGCCAGTCAGCACTGAAGCCCAACCGCAACCCACTGACACGGAAGCTGTTGCAGTGACAGAGGGACCGGGAGAAGAACCAACCCCGGCGGCGACGGAGGCTGCCACCGAGCCGGCCGGGACTCAGGCCGGCACCTTGCGCATCGCCATGCAGCCCATCGTCCAAACCGATCCCGGGTTTATCTCTTCAGACCCGGAGGTCCTGGTCGCCAATCACATTTATGATTACCTGGTGGATATTACCGCCGAAAACGAGATCGCCCCGCGCCTGGCGACGGACTGGCAGGTCAGCGACGATGGACTGAGCTACGTATTTACACTGGCTGAAGGGGTTTCTTTCCATGATGGCAGTCCATTAGCTGCCGAGGATGTAGTCTGGACCTTCGACCGCCTGCGAGATCCCGACCTGGGTCTGCCGACCTCCAGCCTTTACGAGAACATCACCAGCATTGAAGCCACCGGCGACCTGGAAGTGACCTTTACGCTCCTAGATCCCAATCCCTTTTTCCTTTTTGATCTGAGCGACAACCACGCTTTAATCCTGAAAGCTGGCACCGAAGATCCGAGCGTCTTCAATGGCACCGGGCCCTTTGTGGTCGTCGACTATAGCCCGGAAGACCGTTTAATCGCCGAGGCCAATGAAAATTACTTCGTTGACGACCAGCCCCAGCTGCAGGGCCTGGAATTTATCTTCTTCAGTGACCAAACCGCTCAGGTCGAAGCTCTGCGCGGCGGCCAGCTCGACCTGGTGATGGTTATTTCCACGGACCTCTTTCAGAGCTTGCAGAATGAGCCCGGCCTCGAGCTGCTGCAGGTGGCTACCAATGGCTTTGACCTGGTCAGATTGCGGGCCGATCAGGAGCCCGGCAATGACCCGCAGGTGATTCAAGCTCTCAAGCTGGCCACCGACCGGGATGCGATCTACAGCCTGGTTTTACAAGGGTTTGGCGAGATTGGACGGGACAGCCCTATCGGACCGCTGTACGCGCAATATTATACTGAAGAGCTCGCACTGCCAGGCAGGGACGTAGAGGAAGCCCGCCGATTACTTGCAGCAGCAGGCTATGAGGACGGGCTGGATCTGGAGCTGCACACTCCGGATACCGGCAACCGTCCGAACCTGGCTGTCGTATTGAAAGAGCAGTGGGCCGAAGCCGGCGTCAACGTCGAAGTCCTGGTTGAACCTGAAAGTGTGTACTACGGGGAAGACGGCTGGCTACAAGTAAATCTGGGCATCACCGGCTGGGGCTCCCGGCCTTATCCACAGTTTTACCTGGATGTCATGATGAAATGCGACGCGATCTGGAACGAAGCCCATTTCTGTGACGAAGAGCTGGACGAGTTGATTGCCACTGCGGGGACCACGATGGATGAGCAGGAACGCGTGGATGCCTACCAGGAAATCCAGCGCATCCTGATCGAGCGCGGACCGATCATCATCCCCTACTTCTTCGCCCAGCTAGGAGCCATTAACGACCAGTTCCAAGGATTTGAGATGAAGGCTTTCCCAGGTCGTTCCGACCTCCGCCCGGTGACCTTTGCAGGGGGTTAATGTCTGCGGCGTTTTCTGAAGCCCAGGTTATCCAGCAAAGCGCTGCGCCCAGCTGGGCGCAGCGCTTTGCCAGCACCGTTAAGCGTCTTTACACCAGGCCGGCTTCAGCCTTTGGAACCACGGTTTTTGTTATTTTCCTGATCCTGGCGCTGTTTGGTCCCTTTTTCGCTCCATACGGCCTAAACCAAATCATCGCCACCGAGGCGCGCCAGCCTCCGAGCACCGCCCATTGGTTTGGCACCGACAATTTGGGGCGAGATGTCTTCAGCCGGGTTATTCTCGGGGCCAGAGAGATCCTGACTTTGTCCGGGCTTGGCACTTTGCTGGCTGTCATTAGCGGCACCTTATTCGGGCTGGTCAGCGGATACCAGGGGGAGTGGCTGGATGAAGTCATTATGCGTTTCTTCGACAGCCTGCTGTCGCTTCCAGCACTGCTGCTGGCCTTGCTGTTGCTAGGGGTGCTGGGGCCCTCGAGCAACAGCGTTCTGGTAGTGATTGTGATTGTTTATACACCCATTGTTGCCCGGGTGGTGCGCAGCGTCGTCCTATCCGTCAAGAATAAGGCTTTTGTGGAAGCCGCCCGCTTGCAGGGTGAATCGCTCGGGCGGCTTTTAATGCGTGAAATCCTGCCGTCGGTATTGCCGGCGCTGGCGGTTGAATCGGCTTTGCGCTTCTCCTATGCGATATTTTTGGTGGCCTCGTTGGGCTTCTTGGGCGTGGGCGTGCAGCCGCCCAGCCCAAATTGGGGACTGATGGTCAAGGAGGGGCGCAATTTCGTCAATCAGATCCCCTGGGCTTTATATTTCCCTGCCGGGGCGATTTCTATTGTCGTGATCGGCGTTAATTTATTGGCTGATGGGCTGAAGCGGGCGCTGCAAGCTCCCAGCAGTGAATAGAAAAGCCAGGCAATGAGCAGACCAGGCAACCCGGAAAAACCAGTTCTAAACATCGAAGACTTGACCGTCGCTTACCGCCAGGGGGACGAGTGGCTGACCGCGGTCCGGCAGGTGAGTCTGGAGATCCGTGCCGGAGAAACCTACGGCCTGGTCGGCGAGAGCGGCTCCGGTAAGACCACGCTGGTTCTGGCGGTGATGCGCTACCTGAGTGAGAATGGCACGGTTCGGAACGGTAAGGTCGAGCTAGACGGGCGAAATTTGTTGGCGTTGAGCGAGCACGAGATGCGAAAGGTGTGGGGCAGGCAAATAACCCTGGTGCCGCAGAACCCCCAATCGGCCCTGAACCCCTCTATTCGCATAGGTGAACAGCTGGCAGAAACCCTGCGGGTATACCCCGGACTTCGCCCTGCCGAAGCGAAGCGCCGGGCTATTGAGCTGCTCGAGATGGTGCATATCGCCGACCCAGAACGGGTAGCGCAGAGCTACCAACACCAGATCAGCGGCGGCATGCAACAGCGCGTGATGATCGCCATGGCTTTGAGTACAGAGCCGCTCCTTCTCATCCTGGATGAGCCCACCACCAGCCTGGACGTGACCACCCAGGCAGTCATCCTGGACCTTGTGCGTGAACTGATCCGCGGGCGCCATACGGCTGCATTGTATGTGACTCACAATCTCGGCGTGGTCGCCCAAGTGTGCGACCGGGTGGCGGTGATGTACGGCGCTGAACTCGTGGAGGATGCCTCTACCCGGGATCTCTACAAAAATCCGCTGCATCCTTACACGCGTGGTTTGTTAGACAGCGTTCCCAAGTTAGGAGAGACCAAGGACAAAGTCCAACTGCGCGCCATCCAGGGTCAAATTCCTCCCCTTGGAGAGCGGCCTTCGGGCTGCGTCTTCCGGCCGCGCTGCCCGCTGGCCATCGAAGTTTGTTATGAGCGACCCCCATTGTATGAGCCGGCTATGGACCGGCGTTCACGCTGCCACCGCTGGGATGAGATCGACCGCGGGGAAGGTGAGCGGCGGAAAAGAGCATTCCGCTTCGGCGGAAAAGAACATTCCGCTGGCGGAAAAGAACATTCCGCTCAGCAGCCGCCGCCTGCCGCGGCTCAAATGAGCGCAAATCGGGTGGATGAAAGACCGGTCGTATTGAACCTCCAGGATCTTGACGTCCACTTTCCGCTGGGCCGCTCGCTGCCTGAGTTAATCCGCCAGGAGCCGCCTCGCAAGGTCCGGGCGGTCAACAGCGTCGATTTGGAAATCCAGCGCGGGGTTACTCTTGGCCTGGTGGGGGAGAGCGGCAGTGGCAAGACCACCATCGCGCGCGCGATTACCGGTTTGGAGGCCAAAACCAGCGGACGCATTGAACTGCTGGACGTCCGCCTTCCGGCAAAACTCTCGGACCGGGACCTGGAAACCCTGCGCCACCTTCAGTTGGTGTTTCAAAACCCGGAGGAAGCTTTTAACCCATATCTGACCGTGGGCGAATCATTGCGCAGACCTCTGGTGACCCTGATGGGAAAGTCGAATAAGGAGGCGGAAGAAGAAGTCGCCCGTCTGCTCGAAGCAGTGCGACTGCCGCCTGCCTAT
>DATCIL010000546.1:0-12011 GCA_036507795.1 Anaerolineales bacterium
CCGGGCAGTGTCCGCGATCTGTTGTATTCGCGTTTAAGGGATGTTACTGAAACAGGCTGGCAGGTCCTTACCGCTTCCGCCGTCATCGGTCGTTCCTTTGATTTTGATACGCTGCGCAGCGTCAGCGGTCGCACTGAGGAAGAAGCCATCACTGCGCTTGAAGGCTTGATTGCTGCAGGTTTGGTCCATGAGGTTAAAGAACCGGAAGAAGGGCCAGATCTTATCTATGACTTCAGCCATGAAAAATTGCGCGGCCTGGTTTATGAAGAGGCCAGCCTCGCCCGTCGCCGGCTGCTGCACCGGCGCCTTGCCGAGAATTTGGAGAGTCGCGCCCGCATTATGCGGGAGCCAGGGCAGCTGGCCGGGCAGATCGCCCACCATTATCAATTGGCCGGCGAGGATGAATCGGCTGCCAGGTATCATAAGCTTGCGGGTGAACAGGCCAGCCGGCTATTCGCCAATGAAGACGCTCTCAGACACTTTCAGACCGCCCTGGCATTGGGGCATCCTGAGGCCGGTCGCCTTCACGAGTCGATTGGCGACCTGCAAACCATCCTGGGGGACTATGATGCCGCCTTGGGGAGCTATGAGACCGCCGCTGCGCTGGGTGAGCCTGCCGGCCTTTCAGCCATTGAACACAAGCTGGGCCGCGTGCATCACCGCCTTGGAGAATGGGGTTCGGCAGAAAGCCATTTTCAAGCTGCATTAGACGCTTCGGAGCTCTCCGGCAGCCCTCACCAGAGATCGCTAATATATGCCGATTGGAGTTTGACGGCGCATAACAGTGGTCAGCCGGACAAAGCTCGCCAACTGGGCAGAAAAGCCTTGAATTTGGCTGAAACGATCGGGGATAAACGCGCGTTTGCGCAGGCCTACAACATTCTGGGTATTTTAGCGCGCGGGCGCGGTGACCTGGCCCGGGCACGTGAACACCTTCAGAAAAGCCTTGATTTGGCTCAGGCGCTGGAGGATCCTTGGCTGCATGTCGCCGCGCTCAACAACCTTGCCTTATTATTTAATCAAGACGGTGATCTTGAGGCGGCAATCTCTTTATTGAAAACTGCGCTTTCGCTGTGCACTTCTCTCGGCGACCGCCATCGAGCTGCTGCGCTGCACAGTAATTTAGCGGATCTTTATCATGTCCGTGGGATGGCGGAAGAGTCTATGAGCCAGCTGAAGCAATCCGTGGAAATTTACGCCGAAATCGGTGAGCAGGCCGGCGCCTGGCAGCCCGAGGTCTGGAAGCTTGTCGAGTGGTGAGATAACTGAGAGGAGACAGAGATTTAATGAGTAGTTTCTACGTCCCGGAGAGCGCCATCGTAATCGTAGCCCATCCCGATGACATCGAGTTTTCATGCGCTGGAACCATCGCCCGTTGGTTGAAATCAGGAACGCGCGTGGCCTATGTGCTGTGCACCAGCGGCGAAGTCGGTTTCTCTAAATCGGATATGACCAGAGAAGAAGCGGCGATGATTCGCGAATCAGAACAGCGCCAGGCTGCCGGCATTATCGGTGTGGAAGAGGTGATCTTCATGCGGGAACCGGATGGTTTGCTCCAGCCAACCCTTGACCTGCGTAAAAAACTGGTCAGGGAAATTCGCCGCTTTCGCCCGGAAGTCGTAATCTGCGGCGATCCAACCAGAGTTTGGGCTGGAGAAACTTATATCAACCACCCGGATCACCGCGCCGCCGCTGCCGCCGCTTTAGACGCCACCTTCCCGGCTGCCGGTCAGCCGCTCTTATTCCAGGAGCTGGCCTCGGAAGGCATATTCGCTCACAAGCCGCGTAAGGTGTACGTTACCAGTTGGGATGAGGCGGACGTTTACGTGAATATTGAAGAAACCATCGATCTGAAGATTGCCGCCCTGCGCGCCCACAAAAGCCAGATGAACGATTGGGATCCCGAGCCAAGGATCAGAGAATGGTCAGCCCAGAGCGCCAAAGGCAAGGAAATGGCTTACGCCGAATCTTTCCGCGTCATCACCCTGGAAAGCGACGAGGATTGGGAAGAACGTAAAGGAAAGGTTGGATGAATCTGGCTCAGGAAAATGAGGGCCTGGAATCGGAACTGGTTGAAACCGCTCACATGATTCTTTCCACGCTCGATGTGGAACAGCTGCTTTACCAGATTGCTGTCCGGCTGGCAAAAATCGCTGGTATGGATAGCTGCGCGATCTCATCCATTTTGCCGGATCCTGCCCGCGTGCATGTTATGGCCCACTATTCCCATTCAGGTTCACCGAGGCAGGATCATTTGGCTACCGATTACTTTTTAGAGGCATACCCCGCAACAGCTCGTGTTCTTGAAAGCGGCGAGCCAACCCTGGTACACGCTAAAGACCCTCACGCGGATCCGGCAGAGGCAAACTTGTTGCGTGAATTAAACTATCAGACTTTGTTGATGTTGCCTTTGAAAGCCGGGGACCGGCCGGTAGGTCTGGTCGAGGTGTATACCGAAAAACCGGATTTTGAGATTTCAGCGACCAAGCTGAGACGCCTGTCCTCGCTTGCCGAATTTACTGCTCTTGCTTTAAACAATGCCCACCTTTATGCCAACGAACAGCGCGCTCGCCTCACGGCGGAAACGCTGCAGCGCGCTACAGCAGCGCTGAGTTCAACTTTAGACTTGAATCAGGTGCTCGATTTGATTCTGGAGCAGCTCAAACAGGTCGTTCACTTTGATAGCGCTTCTCTTATGCTTCTGGACAAAGATCATCTGAGAGTCCTCGCGGTACAGAATCATCCCCATCCGGAAGCGGCTCTGGCCGTGAAATTCCATTTTCACGAGGATGAATTGGCCCGTAAAGTTATCGAGGGCAAGGAATCTGTTATTTTGAATGACGCCCAACAGGATGGGCGCTTTCGCAGCTTAGGGGGAGCCGACTACGTGAGAGGTTGGTTGGGCGTGCCCATGACGGTGCGCGATAAGGTGATCGGACTCCTTACACTGGACAGCCGCCAACCGGGGGCCTATCATGAGGCAGATGCTCGTTTGGCCCTGGCTTTCGCCAACCAGGCAGCGCTGGCCGTCGCCAACGCGCGCATTTACCAGAGCGAACGTGAACAGCGCACGCTGTCTCAGGCCTTGCGGGAGATCAGCCTGGCGCTCTCCAAAAGCCTGGATACGACTGCAATCTTGGAAACCTTACTGGATCAAATTAAGCGCGTCGTTCCCTACGACAGCGCCAACGTGATGTTGGTAAAAGGGGAGAACGTAATTATCGCGGCACACCGCGGTTATGACCTTTTCGCCGTCGATCAACATATGGATGGGTTTAGCCTCGTGATCCGGGAAACACCTCACCTGGCCCACATGGCCAACACGCGGCGTCCCCATTTTGTGAGCGATGTGAAAACCAACCGTTCTTGGGTCGAAGTCGAAACATCCTTACATATCGGCTCCTGGTTGGGCGCTCCCCTGGTTGCTCAAAACCGGTTACTGGGTTTTCTCTCCTTAGATAAGGTCGAGCGGGGGTTCTATGCCGCGAAGCACGCTGCTCACGTGGAAGCCCTTGCCGGCCACGCCGCTCTCGCGCTAAGCAATGCCTTGAATTTTGGCGAGGTGGAGCAGGCTTCCATCACCGATTTTGTCACCGGCACTTTCAACCATCGTTACTTCCAGCAGGCCCTCCGCCAGGAGATTAACCGCGCCCAGCGGTTTGACCAGCCGGTATCTGTCTTAATCATTGATCTCGACAATTTCAAATTGGTAAACGATACTTTTGGGCATCCTTTTGGGGATAAGCTATTATTTGCCCTGGCTGAGCGCCTCAACACCGATCTGCGCGGTGTGGATGTGCTTGCGCGCTACGGCGGCGAAGAGTTCGCCATTATTCTTCCCGGCACCTCATCTCGATCTTCCAAAATGGTGGGAGAACGTCTGCGAAGGAAAATCGCCGGCCGGCCCTTCACGATTAACGGAAAAGATATCTACCTCACCATCAGCCTTGGCGGGGCCACCTTTCCAGAACATGCCGCGGAAGCCCACCAGCTGGTTGAGTGCGCTGACCGGGCCATGTATCGCGCCAAGCAGGCTGGGCGCAATTGTTTTCGGCTTGCGGGGGAGTAATTTTTATGGCCGTCGCATCCGCATGCCGCGGTCCTTGATCTTCAGCGGCTTACTGCTTTTCCAATTTTTCGAGAAGATCTGGCAGTTCACCTAACGCCCGGATAACGGCGTCCGGCTTAATCGTATCAGAGTGAGCTCGGTTGGCGGGTACATCCGCCCGGCGTGTCACCCATATGCTGAACATTCCTGCGTTGTTTGCTCCCAAGATGTCTGCCCCCAGGGTATCGCCGATCATCGCCGCTCTGGAGGGTTGTGTCTCAAGCGCCTCAAGGGCAATCTCGAAAATACGAGGGTGCGGTTTTCGGATGCCAAGCGCAGCTGAAGAAAGAATGACCTCAAAGTAAGGTCGCAGCTCGGCTTCGTCTACCAACGTTTGTACGTCGGCATCGTCGCCTGCATTTGAAATGATGCCCAGGCGGTATCCTTGTTCACGCAATTTCCTCAATGTCGGTGCCGCGTCTTTTTCAGCTTTCCAATTAGCCTGGGATACTCTGTACATGGCTTCTAGGGCGGATACGATGACTTCGTCAGGGACTTCGTCGTGACCCCAATCCGCCAGCAAGGAACGTAACGTGTATGCCGTGGTGTACTCGATAAATTCCGACTCCCGCTCCGTGTGGTACTCTTCCAGGCGGGCGCGAAACTCCTCGAGGAACTCTTCGCTGTCCACGTCCCAACCTGCCGCCCTGAGGTAGCGCACCAGTTCGATATCTGCTTGAGAATAAACTTCAGGCCAATCTCCGTCGAAATAGATCAAGGTGCTGCCCAGGTCGAAAATGAGCGCATCAAACGAAGGCATAGCGTTAATATCCCCTCTTGGGATCGATGATGTTGTATAGCGGCAGGTCCGCCAGATATCGCTGCAGATTTTCAGAGAAAAGAGCAACGGCTCGCTCGTCGTAATAGGGAGTGTTCCCAGATATGTGCGGAGAAATAATCACGTTTGGAAAATTCCAGAGCGGGCTGTCCTCGGGAAGCGGCTCTTCCGGGAATACATCCAAAGCGACGCCACCCAGCCGCCGCTCTCTAAGAGCGGTGATCAGCGCTTCATGATCTACGACTTCCCCACGCGAGACGTCGACAAGATAGGCGCCCTCTTTGAGCGCGGAAATTTCCTCCGCTCCAATCATTCCCTTTGTCTCGGAAGTTAACGGTACTGTAATGACGACGTAGTCGCACTCCTTAAGCATGGATACCCGTGCTTGTGGTGGGTATAGCCTGCGGGGCAGCTCGCCGGTTGGATCCCCTAATCCTTTTGGCGAATAACCATCATCTTCGGGATGCATCACTTCCCGTTTTGTGGCCAGTACGGTGGCGCCGAACGCGCTCAGCAGCCGGGCAACCTCTCTCCCGATGCTGCCATAGCCGATAATGCCCACTGTGCTTTCACTCAGTTCTTTAGGGCTGAACCGTTCCCAGCGATCCTTGGGCCATTCTTTGCGTTGTTGGTGCTCGATCATTTCCCGCAGGTTATGCCCGAGGGCGAGAAGCATCATGAGCGTGTATTCTGCCATCTGGAGTGCGGCTGCCCCGCTCAAGGTTGTCGCCACCAGGCCGGGTTTTTCCAGGATGGGATCCTCGATGGCATGGTCAACTCCCGCCCAATGGAATTGGATCCAGCGCAGGTTAGGTGCTTTGCTTGGAGCTGGAAGCACGCGGTTTGTGTAGAGCACCTCGGTTCGCTGCCACATGCTGTCTGGCACTTCGTCAGCGCTCCGCGCTCTGTGCACGGTTATATGCAGTCGCGAGGAAACGCTGCGCAGCTGCTCGACCAACGCCTCGGGAAATGGTAGGGTAATTAAGACTTCAACGGGTTCAGGCATAAGTTTTTTGGCAATTTCTCAATAAAAGGGAGAGAGTGGGGTGTTTTTTGCAGGCTTCGCCCACACAAAACACCCCACACCCCATCTCTTTGAGAACATACGTTTTTGTGGGAAACTGTGGGATATTCGTGGGATAAAGGTTGGATAAGTGTGGGTAAAGCTCAGGCATGGACCTTATTTTACAACATTTCGTTCTCGAATTCCGCCTCCCCCAGGTATCCCATTTCAGCCAGGTAATCCAGCACCTTCTGCCAGGCCCCCGGTTTGACAATCACGGCCATTGGTCCGAGCGGTTCACCCAGAAAGCGCGCCGCGCGCGAGGAACGCAGTTCGGTCAGGATATCCGCTGACCGCACTCGCAGCACAAGCGCCTGCGCCAGCCGCGCTTCTGTGCCTTTCGCTTCCCAGCGTTGCAGCGCCTTGATCAGGCTGGGTGGAACAGCCTCGGCGTAGCGCTTCAGGATGGCTTCCAGGTGGCTGACCTGCAAGCCCTGTTCCCGGGCGCGCTCGAGCGAGGCGGGGCTGAGGCGGTGAGTATAATTGTCATCCGCTTTCTTTTCCCAAACCGATAAGCGAGAAATCTGGTAGCGAGCCACCCTCGGTGTCAGGCGCGGCAATACCATCCGGGCATTCGAGGTCACGGTAATAGGACTTTCCTCAGCGACGAGACCTTCAGGAGCGCCGCCTCGTAGCAGCGCGCTCGACCATTTGGAGAAACGGAATGCCGCCGCCGCTTGCTCTTTGCCTGGTGCAGCCAGATCTATGAAGCCTAACCAGTGCAGCGGCCCCGTAATCAAATAGCGGAGCAGCGCGCCGTCTATCTGATCCCAATGCTCGAAGCCGCGCAAATATTCGCCGGTTTTCAGATCTCGAATGAACCATGAATCGTAATCGCCAGCCGGTCGCTGAAAATCGGGGTGCTTTTCGCGCACTCCGCTAATAAAACCTTCCAGGCTCCACCAGGTATCTTCTGGCAAACCGGATAGGAAGGTGAGTACGACTTTGCGGGTTTGCCGGGGATCGTTCTGCCATTCCCCTTCAGCCTCCAGGCCTGGCATCAGGCGCAGCTCATTAAGCGTTTCGCTGTCCAACCAGGCGCGGCCCAGTAAGGATAAGGCTTCCCCGCGGCTGGCTTCCAAGAATGCCCGGGCCGGTTCCGGTTGAGGCAGCCCGTCAGGGTCAAGCAAGGAGCCTGCGCCGAGAAGGGTCGTCAAGAATTTGGGGGTTAGCGGATAAAGCGTGTGGAGCGAGGCGCAGGCATCCGGGTGAACAAAAAAATCAAGTATGGCTGACGGAGATTTGCCCAGGCGCAGAGCTGCTAGCAGCGTGCAGGCATCGTCGAGAATCCAGTCATTTGCCGGGATAATATGTGTCATTTCTTTGGCAGAAGCCGGGCGTCCGAGGGGAGCGGTTGTATTGTTTTCCGGTGCTGGCAGCCGCTGGATGAGATCCTCGGGCACGTAGGCGAATTCTTCCGGCCCGGTTGGGCTGTCGAAAAACGCTCTCGCCACCAGCCCCCGGTAAAACAGCATTTCTGCGGCGGAAACAGGGTTCCGGTGAGGTTGTTCCCGGTCCCGCCGGCCCGGGCCCATCTCTCGCACCTCGCCGAATTGGCGGGTAAAGTGTGGCCATGGCATCCGCCCCCCAGAGATCAACAGCTCGTCCAGGGCTGTTCGCGCCTCCGGCGGCAGCGTCTCCAGTAAATCCGCGATGCGATCTGGTTGTAGCGCTGCATCAATAAACTCTTCTAAAGCCGCGCGTGCCTCCGATGCTTCTATCTCAATCCCCCATAGCTCCGCTGCGATCCGCAAATGACCCAGGTCATGCCCCCGCAAACTCTGCTCAAGATCAGGCATAAAAAGCTATCGCAAACGCAATACGTAATACGTAATACGTGATACGCCTCACGTCACCACCTCAATCGCCGCTGGCAAAATTTTCACGGAAAGCGCCCTGACATCCGTTCCAAATCCGGCAAATATTTCCCCGTCAACGTGAATGTGAAGTGGTCCGCTGGACTTCAGCTTGAATTCGCGAAACTTGCCCATGCGCACTTGCGGGAAACGAGCGTGAGTTCCGTTCATAACCTCCGGAATCAGGCGGAACATCATCGGCCTGGAAACACGGCGGATCGCCGCATAATTAAACCAGCCGTCATCGCTTTGCGCTTCCGGTGCTACCGCAAATCCCCCGCCTTCCCGGGCTCCATTGCACAGAACGATCATCAGCAGTTCTTCATCCAGGCTTTCCTGGTCGGTCTCGATCTGCATCCGGTAGGCGTCGTGGTTGAGCATGATGGTCTGGATTACCGCTGTCAGGTACATTAAAAAGCCCCGCAAAATGGGAAGCCTGTGAGAACGAATGGTGACCGTGGCGTCGAAACCGATTCCCAGGGTATTGTCCCAGTACTCGCGTCTGCCGTGCTCGTCCTCAATCAGCCCCAAATCGACCCTTCGCGCCTGGCCCGTGAAAACCTGGCGCATGGCAATCTCCGTCCGGCTGTTGATGCCGTTGTTATGGGCGAAATCGTTGCCGGATCCCATCGGCACCACTCCCAGGCGCGGCCGGCGATCAGCCGGAAACTCCATCAATCCGTTGATCACTTCGTGCACCGTACCGTCCCCGCCCACGGCGACGATCAATTCATAGCCTTCTTCGCCAGCCTGGCGGGCTAGCTCGGTGGCGTGGGTAGGATAAACGGTGCCAGACCAGTCTGCGCCGCCAAACTCTTCTACAATTGGCCGGAGATCGGATGCCCACCGCCAGGCCCGTCCCAGATCCGCGTTGGGGTTGATGATGAGCTTGGTTTTGTGTTTTGGCATGTGGGGATCTCAATACGAATGATTTAATTGTGAAACGGGTAGTACGATTTGACCTTCCCGTGCGTCCCCTAACAGGAAGACATCTTCTGGCTGGCTGGCAGTCACCCAGGCCGTATAGGCGGCTGCCAGAGCGTCCAATTCTTCGCTCGGATAAAGGTTTGCCAGGGGCAATATGCCTTGCAGCAGGCGGTGCCGGGTAATTTCTTCGAAGATGCGCATGGGATCGGGGATGTTCACTTTCCGTTCGTAAAGGATTAACTGCCGTTGAAGCCTGCCCTCCAGCGTGTGCTTGGGAAATGGGTTTCTGCCCAGTAAGACGGCGAAGCAGGCGTGGGGGTATATCTCGAGCCATTGCCGGTCGGCATCCTGTCGCGGGTAGGGCTGGTAATCCAGCTTCTCCAGTCGCCGGAACAGGTTAAAGCCCATCCGGACCCAGCCTGGGCAATCCTCTTCCTTGGACGGTGTTTGCGGGATGCGGATATTGTGCTGGCGCAGCTGGTATTCGGCCAGTCGGAAGTTCGTCCAGCGGCCTGGCCGGGGTGCGGGGGACAGATTCTCGCGCACTTCGGGCTGGTCCATTAAACCCTGATTGGGCCGGCGTGGGGCGCATACGCCCACTCTGGCAGACCGCTGTCCGGCTACGAAAGCCAGCACTTCCTCGATGTCCCCCTGGCCCAAAGCCAGCAAACACAGCTCGTGGTCGAGGGCGGCGTAGGCAAAGGGTCGCTGTCCCGCAGTGGGATCGATTCCAATGAAGCTTGTGTTTGAGAATAGCATTTTTCGGGTTACTTTTCCTTGTTTATGAGTTTAGCGCAAAAATGGCCAGGATGCAACCTGAAAATAGGACAAGTGTCATATGAACAAGCATAAACCTTTCTTTGACGAGAGTGCCTGCCTGCGCTATACTATGATCGGTTGCAGGTTTAAAGTTGAATGCTAAAAATTAAGGTTGCAAAATCCTTTTCCAACCCCTCAATCTTGAATTTTCAATCTTCAACCTTCCAACCTTCAACCTTCAACCCAAACATTCAACCCTAAACAGGAGGTTACCAAATGGCCGAGACCTTTAAATTGACCTATGCCACCATGTTCAATCCGCCCGAGGAGCTGCATACTCGCTTCGAAGAGGCCCTTGAAGAGGTGAAATCTGGCCTGGGTCAAGAGTACGGCATGATCATCAACGGCCAGGACCGCTTCGTTGATGAGAAATTCGAGGATCGTTCCCCTTCAAACACGGATGTCGTTCTCGGTGTGTTTCAGAAAGGCACTGCCCAAGACGCGGAGCAGGCCCTGTCTGCTGCGCGCAAGGCCTTCCCCATGTGGAGCAAGATGGACTGGCAGGATCGGGTAGCTTTGATGCGCAAGGTCGCCGATACAATCGATGAGCGCATTTTTGAAATTGGCGCCGCCATGGCGATGGAAGTCGGCAAAAACCGCATGGAAGCCCTTGGTGATGCTGCTGAAACCGCGGACCTGATCCGCTATGCTTGTTACCAGATGGAAGAGAACGATGGATACATTAAGCAGATGGGCAGCGACCCGCTCGAGGGTTACCGGGCGACGAACCTCTCTGTTCTCCGCCCGTACGGCGTCTGGTTGGTGATTTCCCCATTCAACTTCCCCGCCGCTCTTACCGGTGGACCCGCCGGCGCTTCCCTGGTCAGCGGCAATACCATTGTCATGAAGCCGGCCAGCGACACGCCGTGGACGGTTCGCCTGCTTGCGGAGTGCTTCCGCGAAGCTGGGCTTCCCGATGGCGTTTTCAACTTCGTGACCGGTCCGGGCGGCACCCTGGGCCAGGCTTTGATCGATTCCCCCGAGGTAGATGGCGTCACCTTTACGGGTTCATTTGAGGTCGGGATGAAGATATACCGCGATTTCTCAGAGGGCAGGTATCCCCGCCCCACCATTCTTGAAATGGGCGGTAAAAATCCTGCCATCGTCTCGCGCAACGCCGACCTGGAGCGCGCCGCGGTGGGTATCGTGCGCTCGGCCTTTGGCCTGCAGGGTCAAAAGTGCTCGGCCTGCTCCCGGGTTTATGTGGAGGAGCCGGTTTACGATGAGCTTGTGCCGCGCATCGTCGAGCTGACCGAAAGGCTGGAAATCGGTGATCCCACCGAGAGCGGCGTCTATCTTGGCCCGGTCATTAACAAGGGTTCGTACCAGGATTACAAAGATTACACTGAAGAACTTTCGCAGTCCGGTGAATTTCTGACCGGCGGCAAGGTGCTCGCTGACGGAGAGTTTTCCAAAGGCTATTTTGTGACCCCTACGGTAGTCGCCGAATTGCCTGAGGATCACCGCTTGTGGAAGCACGAGATGTTCCTGCCGATCACGACCGTAGCCAGGGTGAAGAGCCTGGATGAGGCCATGAAACTCGCCAACGACGTGGTTTACGGTCTGACGGCGGGCTTCTATGGATCCAGAGAGGAGACCAGGTGGTTCTTTGAGAACATCGAGGCTGGAGTCACCTACGCCAATCGACCGCAGGGCGCCACGACCGGCGCATGGCCTGGTTTCCAACCCTTCGGCGGCTGGAAAGGTTCTGGTTCGACCGGCAAGAACGCCGGCGGGCACTATTACCTGCCATTGTATCTGCATGAGCAGATTCAAACCACGATCGAATAATCAAGCCAAGGTGATAGTTCCGTGCAGGCGAAGCCCGCATGGAAACTATCAGATGGCACTGTTCCCCATGACGCTTTCGGGACGGATCGGTCAGTTTATCCTGTTTATCAGCGTGCTCGCCCTGGTCGTTTTCATTGCTACGGCTATGGCCGAGGAGCCTTACTTCATCTTCTGTTTTGCGGGCTTGCTTGGCTTCGCCTTGGGCGCGCTGTTGGTGGCGCGCGGCCGGGTCCAGGAGCCCCCCAGCGGGCGGTTCCGGGTGATCCGCAGGGGGCGCGATAAGCTGGACGATCGCCATGAAAAAGAGGGGAAAATGAGATAAAGGCCTGAATCTATGAGCAAACTCATCTCTCTCTCCGAAGCCATCGAGCGATTTGTTCAGGATGGCGATACGGTTTATGCTGCTGGCTTCACCCATCTAATTCCTTTCGCCGCAGGTCACGAAATGATTCGCCAGGGTTTGCGAAATTTGGTTTTAGCCCGGGCCACCCCCGATTTGATCTATGACCAGATGGTTGCCGCCGGCTGCGCTCGCAAGGTGATCTTTTCCTATATGGGCAATCCCGGCGTGGGCTCGCTGCGTTTTGTGCGCGCCGAGATCGAGGCCGGGAACCTGGAATGGGAAGAGTACTCTCATTTCAGCATGATTTCCCGCTTGCAGGCCGGCGC
>DATCIL010000547.1:0-5825 GCA_036507795.1 Anaerolineales bacterium
GGTGACCGCCGGGAGCGTTTCCCGCTCCAGCAAGCGCCGGGCCATGTTCTCCAACGTCTTGGTCTCAAAGCTGTACACGCTGTAGTAGCCGTCCGCCCGGGCGCTGACCAGTCCGGCCCGCGTCAACCGGCTCAAATGGTGAGACACAGTGGAAGGGTGCAGCTCGAGCATCTCAGCCAGCTGCTCCACCGTAAGCGCTTCTTGAGCCAGCAATCCGGCGATCTTCAAGCGGTTGGCATCAGCCAGAGCTTTGAAGAAATCCAAAAGTTCTTGCGTCGCATTTTCGTTTTCCATCTGGACATCCTTGAAATTAGACCTATAATGATCCTTCTAATTTGATAAACATCAAACTAATTTTACGAAATTCCCCAATTTTGTCAAGAGCTAAGGTTGCTGCGGTTTCAACCGCCCGAGCCTTACATAATCTGTTATGATATGACGAGAGCGCGGCTCGATCGCGTGTTCGCTCGATATCAGAAAATTTTCCCTAGGTCCGTGTCGGATCGAGTGGTTGGGATTACGGGGAAAACCAAAGCGCGTTCCCTTGGAAGATCTCTCCCAGGATCAGGGTCCGTAGTGAACAGAACCTCAAAGGAGGGACCCGATGGACGATGTTAAATTGGTCTTCGCCGATGACCACAAGGGTTTCCGCTCTTCCGTGACCACTTTTCTCTCGCGAGAGCGAGGGATCCGTGTAGTTGCTGAAGCCGAGAACGGGATTGAAGCACTCCAACTTGTCAAAGAGTATTCCCCCGCAATCTTGCTGCTAGATATGCGCATGCCGCAACTGGATGGCCTCGCTGTCCTACAGACCATGCGCGCTGAAAACATTCGCGTCAAGGTGCTCGCCTTTTCCGTTTACGACGAAGAGGAGTATGTGCACGGCCTGTACGATCACGGGGGTAGTGGTTACCTGCTCAAAGATGAGTCCCCCCAGATGCTGTTTTCCGTCTTGATGCGCATCGCTCACGGAGAGTCAGGTTTTTATAGCGCCGCCATTGCCAAGATCCTGCGCAACTGGGGGCATCAATTTGAAGATCGACTGAATAGCATTCATAGGTGAGAATTCGGCGGGGATGAATTGCGGGACTCGCTCAAAACCGTGTGGAGGGAGAGAAATCGCCACTGTTGAGCCGAACCAAACGGAGTTAGTAATCAGGACTATAATTGAGCAAGTTTTGAAACCCCGATCTTATTCCTAAATTCGGGTTTCCGGGGCTATCAGCACTCGATGCTAACTCACCTCAAAGATTGGATTATTGGCCCGCCTCTGCCCACCGGGGAGCTGGGCCATAAGCGCTTGAATAAGATCCGCGCCCTGGCGGCTTTCTCGCCGGACGCGCTATCCTCCATCGCCTACGCAAATCAAGAAATCTACCTGGCTCTGATCGCCGCAGGAGCGGCCGGCCTGGCCCTATCATTTCCGATCGGCCTGGCCATCACCGGCTTGTTGGTGATCGTCGCCCTGTCTTATTTCCAAACCATCCACGCTTACCCCTCGGGGGGCGGCTCATACACCGTGGCGCGTGAGAATCTGGGCACCCTGCCCGGCCTGGTCGCAGCAGCAGCGCTCTCGGTGGATTACATGTTGACGGCGGCTGTGAGCCTGACCGCCGGTGTCGAAGCGATTGCCTCGGCTTTCCCGGTCATATGGGATTTCCGGGTGCCAGTTGCCTTGCTCCTTTTGTTGATCATCATGCTGGCGAACCTGCGCGGGCTGAAGGAGACTGGCACTCTCCTGGCCGTTCCAGTATATCTTTTTTTGGCGACTTACCTGCCAATGCTTGCCTATGGCGGGATGCGCCTGGCGCTCGATGGCGGTACTCCCTTGACTGAGGTAGCCCCGCAGCCTATCCATCCGCTGACCATCTTTCTTCTCATGCGGGCATTCGCCACCGGGACCACGGCGCTGACCGGCATCGAGGCAATCAGCAATGGTGTGCCGGCCTTCAAACCGCCGCAATCGCGCAATGCCGGCCGCACCTTGATCGTTATGGCTCTGCTGATGGGCATATTGTTTCTGGGTAGCATTGGCCTGACGCAGTATCTGGGAGTCGTTGCCGGTCCGCAGGAGACCATCCTCTCCGCCCTCGCCCGGCGGCTGCTGGGCAGAGGCCCGGCATACCTGCTGGTGCAGGTGAGTACCATGCTGATCCTGGCTGTGGCCGCCAACACCAGCTTTGCCGGCTTCCCTCGCCTGGCAGCCATCCTCGCTGCGGATGGTTTTCTGCCGCGCCAGTTTAGCAACCTGGGCGACCGCCTGGTCTTCGCCAACGGAATCCTGTCGCTCGCGTTCGCTGCTGGCGGGCTCATTGTGCTCTTCCGGGGCGATACCCATGCCCTGATTCCCCTTTTCGCGGTTGGCGTGTTCCTGGCATTCACACTCTCCCAGACGGGCATGGTGTTGCACTGGTGGCGGGAACGCGGCCAGCGCTGGCACATAAAAGCGATCATCAATGGGCTTGGCGCACTCACCACTTTAATAACCCTGCTGGTCGTTGCCATCAGCAAGTTTATCGAAGGCGCCTGGATCACCATCCTGTTGCTCCCGCTGATCGTGATCGTGTTCAGACGCATCCAGGGCCATTACCAGGAGGTCGCCCGAGAGCTCTCCTTACGCGGTGTTCCACCTTCCATCCGGCCGGCGCCGCCCCCACGGGTAGTTATACCGATCTCCGGCGTCCATCGCGGCATCATCGACGCCATGGCTTTTGCTCAGGCAATTTCCGAGCACGTTACGGCAGTCTACGTGGAGCTGGATCCTGGCAGCGGCAATAAGGTCCGCGCCCGATGGGAACGCTGGTGGCCGGATGTGCCGCTGGTGATCGTGCCCTCTCCGTATCGTTCGATCATCCATCCTCTGCTCGACTTCCTGGACGAGACCGACCGCATCCATAATGACGGGCAGCTGGCGACCGTGGTGCTGCCGGAGTTCATCCCCGCCCACTGGTGGCAGACGCTGCTGCACAACCAGACCGCCTGGATGCTCAAGGCCGCCCTGCTTTACCGGCGGAGGCACCTGGGCTTCCAGCGGGTGATCATTGACGTCACACATCACCTCAAGAAGTAGTAGGGAAAGACCCCATTCTCCTCTAGGGGAATCCCTTATTGATTGGCAGTGGTGGGGACCTCTATAATTCGAAAATATGACCCCACTGCGGTTACGGGACCTGGTGAGAAAAACTCTAACCGAATGGCAAGAGGACAAGGCTCCGCGCTTGGCGGCGGCCCTGGCTTACTATACAGCTTTCTCGCTGGCGCCCATTCTGGTTATCGCCATCGCTGTGGTCGGCGTGGTTTTCGATCGCCAGGCGGCTCGCGAACAGGTTGTTCGGCAGATAAACAGCCTGGCTGGTCCGCAAGGCGCGGAGCTCGTTGACAGCATGCTAAACGCAGCCCAGGATATGGGAGAGAATGTCCTGGCTACCGTGTTTGGCTTGCTTGCATTAATCTTCGGTGCAACCGGCGTCTTTGGGCAGCTGCAGGATGCCCTCAACACCATGTGGGAGGTGGCGCCCAAGCCCCAAAAAGGAATCACCGGTTTCATTAAAAAACGCTTCTTCTCCTTTACCATGGTGGTCGGCGTGGGATTTCTCCTCTTGGTATCCTTGGCGATATCGGCCGCTCTTTCAGCATTGAGTGAATGGAGTGTTGGGCTTCTCCCGGGTCTTGAAGCAGTTATGCAGGGGATAAATTTTGTCGTCTCATTACTGGTGATCACACTCTTGTTTGCTCTGGTTTTTAAGTACGTGCCGGACGCCGAGATTGCGTGGTGGGATGTATGGTTGGGCGCCGGGGTAACTGCGCTGTTGTTTACCATTGGGAAGCTGCTGATTGGACTGTATCTGGGAAACACGGATGTTACTGAGGGATTTGGCGCAGCCGGCGCTTTGGTCGTGATTTTGCTCTGGGTTTACTATTCAGCGCAGATCAGTTTTTTCGGGGCTGAGTTCACCCAGGTCTATGCCAATGCCTATGGTTCTCGGGTTGTACCGGACGAGGATGCCGTTGCGCTATCCGAGGAAGCCCGCCTTCAGCAGGGAATGCCGCGCGAGGAGCAAGTTAGGGTGGCAGAAAGGGAGACCCATGACAATTGATATTGACGAGACCAAGGTCAGGAGAAACGAGTTCGGCCTTTGGCTGGGCTGGACGCTGGCGACGACCGCTGGCATGCTTTTCGGCCTGCTGCCGTTTATGCTGCTGGTCGAGGACCTGGACCTGTGGCTGGCGCGCATCCTGGTTCCCTTGTGGGCCGGTTTCCTTGTAGGTGTGTTTCAATGGCTGGTCTTGAAGAATTATCTTACCCATAGTGTGGATTGGATTCTTCACGGCGGAGCGGGATGGGCTTTGGGTTATGCCCTTGGCCTGGTAGGGATCCAGATCTTTGATGAAAATCGCCTTGGCGCTCTCATTGGGTACATCCTGTTCGGCATCATCATCGGCCTCATCCAGTGGCCGGTGTTGCGCAGGGAAATACCCAATGCCATCCCTTGGGTGCTGGCCAGCGTCGCCGGGTGGGCGCTGGGCTCTTATACCAGCCAGGCAGTGCTAAACGCTTTCGTGACAGGTGATCATGTCAGCCAGGCGCTGAGCTCGGCTGTGATCTCCGGCATTACCGGCCTGGTGGCCGGCGCAGTTACGGGGCTGGCACTGGTATGGATCGTTCGTAAACCGGAGCGGGAATTGGCCCCCGGTATGAGTCAAGGAGGCGCAGATGGTCCGTAGAGTATCCGGAGGCCGGAGAGGCGCCGGTTGTTCCAGCCGTTTAATCATTGCTGCCATCGTAGCGATTGCCTCGCTGGTCATGTACTTCAGCTCACAGCAGGAAAACCCGGTCACGGGCGAGACTCAGTATATAGACCTGACCGTAGACCAGGAAATTGCCATCGGGCTGCAGGCCGCGCCCGAGATGGCCGCGCAGTTTGGGGGTTTGGACCCGGATCAAAACGCCCAGGCGTTGGTGGACCAGATCGGCTTTCATATCGTTCAGAGTTCTCCTGCCGGTCAATCCCCATACGAATTCGACTTTCACCTCCTGGATGATGAGGAAACGATCAACGCTTTTGCCCTTCCAGGCGGGCAGATTTTCATCACGCGGGCCTTATATGATCGTCTGAGCATGGAGGCTGAGCTGGCCGGGGTCCTCGGCCATGAGATCGGGCACGTGGTGGCTCGCCACTCCGCCGAACACATCGCCAAAGCCAAGCTGACCGAGGGCCTCACCGGTGCAGCCGTGATCGCAACATACGATCCGGAGAACCCTTCCAGCGCCCAGGCGGCGCAGATCGCCGCAGTCATCGGGCAATTGGTCAATATGAAATTCGGCAGAGAAGATGAGCTGGAGTCGGATTTCCTGGGAGTCTGTTTTCTAGAAGACGCCGGTTATGATCCCCAGGCGCTGATTGCCGTCATGCAAGTGCTGGCGGAATCAAGGCAGGGCCAGGAGCCGCCGGAATTCTTCAGCACGCACCCGAATCCAGAACGGCGCATAGAGCGCATCCAGGAGGCGATTGCAAATTTAGACCAGTGTCCGTGAAGTTTTGTGTGTAAAATCACTTGACCGGTGAAATTTACAGGACTACAATTTACAAGGAATGGATAATATCTGGCTTTCTTCGGTCAAACTGGTTAACGGGGGTCATTCAGTTCAACAGATCTTCTTTAAATCTTCAACCTTCAACTTTAAACCCAATACCGATACCGTTAGGAGTTAAACATGTCTGATTATCTTTTTCGCGGCTCCCTGGCTGATCTCGACCCCCACCTTCATGAACTAGCCGAATTGGAACAGGAACGCCAGTACCGTAAATTGATTCTGATTCCGA
>DATCIL010000548.1:0-4773 GCA_036507795.1 Anaerolineales bacterium
GCCTCCCCGCGCTCCGAGAAGTACTACCGCGCCCTGGAGCGGACCTATTTTCACCCCGCTCCAACGCAGGAGGCCGCCGCTGAACTGCTCGATCTGCCCTTCAGCACCTACCGGCGCCATTTGAAAGCCGGAATTGAGCACGTGATTGATGCGCTGTGGCAGCAGGAGATCGGGCAAAAATGAGCAGATACTGAGCAATTATTGATCTGGTCAGATAACAGCGAATCAGGCTAAACTGCGGTCATGGTTGGAGATGGCCACAGTTCCCGCAAAGAGGGTCATTGCATGGTTACCGATCTTAATCAACTGGCAGGTGCGCTATTAGATGCCTGGAACGATCATAATATTGATCGAATTCTCTCTCTCTACGCGCCCGATCATCACGGCGAGGACGTCAGCCAGGCATATCCTATCCAGGGTCACCAGGGAATTGGCCGGGTTGTCTCAGCCATCTTCCAGGCCTTTCCTGATCTGAGCTTTACGAATGAGGAACTAATCATACAAGATGACCGCCTGGCGATAGCCTGGGTCATGCGCGGCACCCATCAAGGCATGGTTATGAACATACCGCCAACGCAGCGGCCTATACGCGTTCGAGGCAGCTCGTTTTTCAGTGTCAAGGACGGGAAAATTGCGCGTTCGCTGCACATCTGGGATGTAGCCGGCCTGTTGCGCGGCATTCGACTGCTACCGGATCTTTGAAAGGCCAGTACCGGAAAATTGGTTTCGGGAGATTACATAGGGTTTTGAAATGCAAGCCATTTTTGCCAACCTGTGGGCTGACCTGATGGCAGCCGCTCTCTTCGGGGCGCTGGGCGGTTTTGGCCTCGGATTGGTGCAGGAAAAGGGCCTGGCGCTGCCCCGCCCCTACCGCGAGAGCGAAGCCACCTTTATCAACCTGGGCTTCCTCGGCGACGTGCTCATCGGCGCCCTGGCAGGGGTGCTTATGTACGCCCTCAACCCGCCGGACGGCGTGCTGGGTATGATCGCCACAACCATCCCAGCCGGGATTGGCGGCAGCGGCGTGTTCAAAGGCTACCTGGAGAGCGCCCGCGCCAGCTTGCAGGCCAACCGGGCGGCGATGTACCGGACGGCTGCATGGGACGCCACCCGAGGGCAGGATGTGACTACCCGTTTGGAAGAATTGGAACAATTCGATGAAAGGATGAGGCGAAAATGGGGACCCTGGTAACCCTTCAAAGAAGGACGAGCTAATGGTCACAAAAGACATTTTAACGGAGCTAACCACTGCCGAACTGGCGGCGGCCGTCGAAGAGAATCTATTCGACCTGTTCCGTGCCATGACAGCTGCGCTGCCGGAGAGCGACCTTTTCGAGAACGAAAAACTTGGCTATCATCTGACCTTCCCGTCGAACCCAATGTTTAAGGGTGTATGGCGTACCCGGCTCTCGGCGGATGAGAGCGACGATGCCATTGAAAACACCATCACCTGGTTCAGAGAGCGCAATGCTCCATTCTTCTTTTGGTGGACGGGACCCGGCACCCAGCCCGACGATCTGGGCCAACGCCTTGCAGCCCATGGCCTTCTCGATATGGCCGAACAGATGCACCAGATGGCAGCCAGCATCGTCTCGACCAGCCATGGCGCTCCGGGTATGGCGGCCGATCTGTCGACTCTAAACGAAGCGATCCTTGACGACGTCATACCTGGCTTTACCATCGCTGAAGTGCACAATGAACAGGATTTGCAGGACTTCAAGCGCGTCTTGATCGAAGGATACGAAATGGCGGACATAATGGCGGACGGCTGGCTACAGGCAGCTCGAGGAGTGGACATCGGCAATACGCCGTGGAAAATGTACCTGGGCAGGCTGAACGGAGATCCGGTGGCGACCAATATGCTTTTCACTGGCGGAGGCGTGGCCGGAATCTACGGTGTAGCAACCGTGCCTGCTGTACGCCGAAAAGGTGTCGGCGCTGCCATCAGCCTCTTCCCGCTTTTGAAGGCCAGAGAGATGGGCTATCGCTACGCGGTGTTGTTCTCCACGGAAATGGCCGTGCGAGTCTATGAACGCATTGGTTTCCGCCACACCGGCATGCACATCAATCGCTATCTTTGGCGGAATGCCTGACAGGATACATTTTCGATCTTGGCCGTAAAAAATCAGAAAATTAAAGGGAGCAAACCTTTTGAACAAGTTTGGTGGTTTCAGCGCAATTTTAGTAGGCATTCTCTCGATCCTTTACGCAGTCTTCTACCTTGTCATCGCACGACAGGCCGAGTACGTGGGAACCTATGGCAGTTGGCTGATCCTGGCGTTGAGCGGTCTCTTCTCCGGAGCGGCTTATGTTGCCCTATACCGGCGGGTTTCGCCAGACAATCAAGGCGTCGCTCTCTGGGCGCTGCTTCTCGGCTTTGGCGCCAGCTTTGCCACGCTTCAGCATGGCGCTTACCAGGCTATGCTGGTCAGCCGCATTCGCATGGCAGAAGCGCCCCTGCGAGAAGCGCTACAGTTAGCGAACAGACTCCCTTCGCAGGTGGACCCGGCCGGCCTGGCGACCTTTCTCGTCGTTGGCGTGGTTGCCTTCCTGTTTAGCTGGCTGATCCTGAGTAGTGACGCTTTACCGCGTCCCCTCGGATTCCTGGGAATCTTCAATGCCTTTATCCTCGTGGTCCTGTACTTCGCAAGCGCCGGCGGATTGCAGCGAGTGATCCTGGTCTCCGGCGGATTAACCTCGGTCATCGTCGGCCCAATCTGGTGGATCTGGCTGGGCCTGGCGCTGTTGCGCGCGCCAGAGATCGTTGCAACTCAATCGCCAGTTGGATCGACTTGATCTGTCAAAAATAGGGAGAGGACTGAATGGATTCCAGAATGAAGCTAACCGCGTTTGATCCGGATAAACTGGCCCGGTATGAGAAAGAAAATTACGTGGCGTATTACGAGAAGCGCTGGCTGCGCTTATTGCGTGTTTCCATCCGCATGGTCCAGGAAGCCTATCAGTTCTCGCTCTGGCAGGCAATCTACGGCGCCTACCTGATTGCCCGGGCGGAAATCGCTTTCGCCCCATTTCCAGATAATGATGTCCCCCTGGCTGAAGCTTACATGCGCCGTTTTTTCATCTTCCTGAACCGCGTTCACGGTCTCAAAATCGACGTCGAAAATGCCGCCCAGATAGAAGTCAACTGGTGGATCGTACACCGCAACCTGTTCGCCCAGGACGAAAATCAAGAGCTGGTCGAGGCGCTGTCCCGGCATCTGGTAGTGGTCTATGGAATTGCCGAAGGCGCAGCCAGGGAAGCGGCCTATCACCGCGCGCGGGGCATGCTCTACTCCGATAAATGGGTCAAAGCCGGAATGGAACCGGATAGCCCGCTCCTGGCACAGGAAGAGCGGGCCTTAAGTCAGGCCTATGGCATTCTGCGCACCGCTCTGGCATCGCAAAGCCGGGAAGAACCGGCTGCAATCCGCACCGCCTGATCCCCTATCCCCTATCCCTTATCCCCTTTTCCTTTTCACTTTGTAGGAGGAGATCGAACATGGCAGTACTCGCGCCTGCAATCGACCAACGGCCAGGCAAAGAACAACCGGCGCCAATCCTCCTGGGTGGCTACGCAGCCCAGGCCGAAAGCGCCTGGATGGGGAGCGTGCAAACTACCGAAGTGCTCGAAAGCCTGCGAGCCGCACCGGCTGCCGAACCCCGGCGGATTGTGATCCCCAGGCTGCCGAAGATCAGCCTGGCCGGATTGTACACCCGAGAGCTGGGCATCGCCGAGGCCAGTTTTGTCCTGATGGCTTCCTTCTTCCTCTCCGCGCTGCTGGGCGCCGTGCGGCAGGTGCTGTTCAACGCCCAGTTCGGCGTGGGCATCGAGGCAAACGCGTACTACGCGGCCTTCCGGCTGCCCGACACGCTGTTCAGCCTGATTGCCGGAGGCGCGCTCTCGAGCGCAATGATCCCGGTTCTGCTCAGCACCGTCCGGAAGGAAGGTAGTGCCGCGGGCTGGCGCCTGGTCAACCTGGTGCTCAGCACGCTGATGGCGGTGTTCGCCCTGGTGGTGCTGGCGGGCGAATTTTTCGCTCCAGCCTTCGTTAGAGGCCTGCTGGCTCCGGGCTTCGACCCGCCGACCAGCCAGCTGACCGTGCAATTAACCCGCATCATGCTTATACAGCCCATGATCCTGGCGATTGGCAGCGTGGCAACCGCGGTCCTAAACAGCCGCAACCAATTCGTCCCAACCGCCCTGTCTATCCTGGGACATAACCTGGCCCTGATCAGCGGCATTATGATTGCCCGGGCTTACCCGGATCTGGGGATTTTTGGACCTACCCTTGGGGTGGTTGGCGGTGCGATCCTGCAGGTTCTATTCCTGCTTCCCGGCTTTGCTGGTCAGGACTTTCAACTGCAGCCTGCCTGGGATCTGCTGGACGATCGTCTACAGGAGATTGTCCGCTTGCTGATTCCGAATGGGCTGTCGGTCGGCGTAAACTACGCCGGGTTTATCGTCGATACCTCATTTGCCTCACGAGTGGCCAATATCGCCGGACTTCCGGCAATTTTCAACGCCTGGATGCTGGTTGGCCTTCCGATTGCCCTGCTGGGCCAGGCGATCGGGCAGGCTGCATTCCCACGCCTGGCAAACGAGGCCGCTGGCGAAAACTGGTCGCAGCTGAGGCGAGCGCTTTTCCGATCCCTGGCGGCGGCTATCGGCCTGGCGGTACCCGCACTGCTGGCGTTATTTTTCCTGGGCCGATTCGCCATCCGCCTGCTCTTTGAACACGGCAAATTTGACGCTGCAGCGGGTGACCTGACTTA
>DATCIL010000549.1:0-3310 GCA_036507795.1 Anaerolineales bacterium
CCTTGATTTCGCATTGCGAATTCAGCCTCTACGTGGGCAGTTGAACCGTCAAACACGCCTCCCTCGAGCCGGCTCTCGGAGGGCATTATGGTGATAACGACTCGCTCGGCCAGCATTTGTACCATCGTTTCGCCGGGGGGGAGCACATCGCTGCCGGGCGGGTACAATGGTGGAGAGTAGTCTGCAGATACTTGCGTTACGGTTCCGAGCAGGATTGTGCTGCTTAACAGTATGATGTACAGTGTCTTCATCTTGTGTGATACTCAACTTGGAAAGATATAAGTGACCCCAATGAGAGCCCCTCCCATTCGTGCATTCGCTTTGTGCTAATTGTAACAAACTCAGATATCTTTTACACGTAGTAGTGGGCACACGAGTTTTTGAACTGGAGTGCACTCAATCGTAGTTGTTCGAAGATCCACCTGCGGTTGCACTGCCACATGATCAAAAGATGGACGGGTAGCTGAGCCCAGTGCGGATGGCCACAACGAAGACAGCAAAGGAAGCAAGAGTTACAAGGCAAGTCGCGTTAAATCAGCTCGAGAAATTTCTCTACCACCGCCGGGTCGAAATGTTTGCCGGCCTGTTCCTCTAAATACTGGCGGACCTTGTCGTCGGGCCAGGCGGATCGATAGGGCCGGTCGGACCTCAGGGCATCCCAGACGTCTACTACCGCAAAGATGCGCGCTGGCAGCGGGATGAGTTCCCCCTTCAAACCGCGCGGGTAGCCGGTGCCGTCCCATTTCTCATGGTGGCAGTAGGGAATGTCCACTGCGGCGCGCAGGTAAGGGATCGCTGAGAACAGCTGGTAGGCGTATGTCGGATGCTGCCGCATGATCTCCCATTCTTCCTCGGTTAGAGGGCCGGGCTTGAGCAGGATGCTGTCAGGGATGCCCATCTTGCCGATGTCATGGAGCAGGGTTCCCCGGCGGATCTGCACCAACTGTTCCTCGCTGATCCCCATCGCCCGCGCCAGCCGCAAGGTCATCTCGCTAACTCGCTGGGTGTGGCCCTCGGTTTCAGCGTCGCGCAGCTCCAGCGCTTTCGCCCAGCCTTCCAGCGTAAACTCGTAAGCCATCAGCAAATCCTGGTTGGATTGCTGCAGGCTGCGGAACAGCTCGGCGTTGTCGATGGCGATTGCCGCCTGGGCAGCCATGGCTTTCAAAAGGTCCATCCATTCCTGGTCGGGATCGAGCGGGGAACGATTGAAGATTTCCAATACCCCTTTGACCTGTCCCTTGGCGACTAGCGGGACACCGGTGTAGACGACGAAATCTTCGTCAGGGAATAGTGGAGAAGCCTCCAGGTCATTTTCAACTCGATTCACGTTGGGAATATGAATGATCTCCCGTTTCAGGGCTGCCCGGCCGGCGTTGCCCTGACCCAGGCGCAGGTGGGTGTGCTGCAAGGCGCCGGTGCGAAAGCCGCGGCCGGCGGCGAAATCCAGGGTCTGGATTTGGGGCTTGTAGATCAGGATGGTGGCCGCATCGACTCCCAGGGTTCCGGTGATCTGGTTCAGGATGACGTCAAAGGTAAAACGCAGATCCAGGCTGGCCGTAATCGTCATATCGATGGTGCGCAGGGCAGACATGGTTTCCAGCTGGCGTTGGATGCGTTGTTCCGCCTGCTGGTGTTGGGCGCGCGTTCGCAGTGTGGCGATGCCAAAAGCCAGGTCGTCTGCCAGTTTATCCAGCAGCCGGACCTCCTCAGGATGGAATGCGTCTGGCTGTTGGGAATAAATATTCAGAGCGCCCAGGATAGCGCCGTTAGCGATCAATGGAAGCGAGATGGATGAGGCATAGCTGCTGGGGTAGCCTTCAATAGTCCGATCACCGGCACTCTCGTCGTTCCGTATGTCCTTCAGAATAACCGGTTGTTTTGTGCGGATGGCTGTGCGGGTTGGATCGGAACCACCACCGTTGCCTGACCCAGCGATACGGAATTGCTCTGCATAGCTGGGTTCGCCGCCCGCCTGGGCTACCAGGTGGAGTGTCTTTTCCTCACCCTGCTCCACATATCCTACCCATGCAAAGTGGTACTTCCCGTCTTCGGTGATGCCCCGGCAGATTTCATGCAGCAGTTCGCCCTCCTCCACGGCGCGGATCACGGCCTGGTTGCTGTTGCTCAAGACTTTGAGCGCCCGGTTGACATTGAGGAGTTCATTTTCGGCTTTCTTGCGCTCGGTGATATCCTCCACCATGGCCTGCCAACACGGCCGCCCCTCGATGGTGACTGGCGTTAAGCTCAGGAGCGCATCGTATGGTGTACCGTCCCGGCGTTTGAAGCGCACCTCATATTGGTTTAGAAACCCTTGCTCATTGGCTGCTGCCCGTGCTTGCTCCCTTTCTTCAAGATCGTAATACAGATCTGCCACGTTTCCAATTTCAAAAATTTCTTCAGGAGTGTACCCGCCGGGCGAAAGCATGGCAGCGTTGAAGTCCAGGAGTTTTCCGCTCCTCTCGGCCAATCCAAGCCCGATGGGTGCGTTTTCAAAAAGGGTACGGTAACGTTCCTCGCTCTCCCGCAGCAGTTTTTCCGCCCGTTCACGCTCGCCGATTTCCTTGTTAAGGTCTTTATTCGATGCATCGAGCTCCACGGTGCGATGTTCTAGCCTCTCGGCATAATGGAGGGAGCTGCGCAGCGCTTGCTGCAGCAGGTGAACGAGCAGCCACTGCAGCAGAGCAATGCCCACAAAAGAGCTGGAAACGGTTATCGCAATGGTCGAGATATCATAGAGAGAAGTGCGCTCGTAAAGCCAGCCAAGCAGCAGGTAGACCACCGCGCTTAGAGCCACCATCAGCCATTGGGCCTTGATGCCGATGAGCATGGAGGTCAAAAGGATTCCGGCCACGTAAAAGAGCAGACCGGTGTTGAGCAAACCGTTAGAAGCGGTGATCAATGACGCCAGCAGGAATGTGAGCAGCGGAGGGATGTATCGAGTTTTTCGCCAATGACCCCACTGCGTAAACCATAATCCGCCGAAGATCAAAGCATCGCCGAGCAAAATTGTGGCGGCATCCTGAAATTCGTAGGATCCAAGCACCCAACCTGCGATGACCGGCAGCGAAAAAATGGCCATTGTGACGGCCGTCATGAGCAGGATCACCCGGGTCATATACTCGCGCCGGGCGTCATCCTCATCCCGCTCGCGTGGGCTGGTTAAGCACTGCCAAAACAACCTTAATCGACCTGCTGGCGCGGTCGGTTCATTCTCGTCAGGGCCGTGAATTTGTGGGTAGCTGCCGTCCTGCATTCTGCAATTGTAAACCTAGAACGATTGTAGATCTATCCAAAAGTGTTATCGATTATG
>DATCIL010000550.1:0-6716 GCA_036507795.1 Anaerolineales bacterium
GCGATCCTGCGAGACAATTTCACAACGAACCGGCATATTTTCTTTAACCTTCCGCCGCCATCCGTTCGGCCTGCTCGGCGGCTTCCTCGATGGAGCCTACCATCATGAATGCCTGCTCGGGCAGGTCATCGTGCTTGCCATCCAGGATCTCCCGGAAACCGCTAACTGTCTCACGCAGGGAGACGTAGCGACCCTCGCGGCCGGTGAACTGTTCGGCGACGAAGAACGGTTGAGAGAAAAAGCGTTCGATCTTACGGGCCCGCGACACGATCAGCTTATCGTCTTCGCTGAGCTCATCGACGCCCAGGATGGCGATGATATCTTGGAGATCCTTGTAGCGCTGCAGCACCTGCTGGACCTCGCGCGCCGTGGTGTAATGATCCTCTCCAACCACGTTCGGGTCCAGGATCCGAGACGTGGAGGCCAGGGGATCCACGGCGGGATAAATGCCCTTCTCAGAAATGGAACGCTCCAGCGCAATGGTGGCGTCCAGGTGGGTAAAGGTGGCGACGGGAGCTGGGTCGGAGTAGTCGTCTGCCGGCACGTAAATCGCCTGCATGGAGGTGATGGACCCCTGCCGGGTGGAAGTGATGCGTTCCTGCAGGTTACCCATCTCGGTAGCCAGGGTGGGCTGGTAACCGACCGCCGAAGGCATCCGGCCCAAGAGAGCCGAGACTTCCGAACCGGACATACTGAAGCGGAAAATGTTATCGATAAAAAGAAGGACGTCCCGGCCATGGTCACGAAAGTACTCGGCCATGGATAGCGCTGTTAGGGCTACACGCAAACGGGCTCCGGAAGGTTCGTTCATCTGCCCGAAGACCATCACGGTGTCCTTGATAACGCCCGATTCAAGCATTTCGCGGTAGAGCTGCGTGCCCTCCCGGGTCCGCTCGCCAACGCCGGCAAATACCGAGTTGCCTTTGTGAACGGTGGCGATGGAACGGATCAGCTCCATAATGATCACGGTTTTCCCGACGCCGGCGCCCCCGAAGATGCCGGTTTTGCCGCCGCGGGTAAAAGGGGCAATCAGGTCGATGACCTTAATGCCGGTCTCAAAGACCTCGACACTGGTGGCCTGTTCTTCAAAAGGCGGGGCCGGACGGTGGATTGGGTAGCGTATTTCCGCTTCCACCGGACCCTTGTTGTCGATGGGGTTACCTAACACGTCGAAGACTCGACCCAGGGTCTGCGGACCGACCGGAACGGAGATGGGCCGGCCGGTGTTGCGCGCCGGGCGGCCGCGCTGCAGGCCATCGGTGGTGTCCATCGCAATACAGCGCACCCAATTCTCGCCCATGTGTTTTTCAACCTCTAAAATCAAGGGCTCATCGCCATCACGGGACACCTCGATGGCGTCGTAAATCTCGGGAAGCTTTCCCGGAGGGAATTGCACGTCGACCACCCCTCCCAATACTTGGACTACCTGTCCAGTAGCTTCATCCATGCTTGCCTCCATCCAAAAAATTTATTCACTACCAGCAATTCTCATTTTGTCATTGCGAGGAGCGGTTTGTGCGACGAAGCAATCTAATCCACGCTGTACAGGAGATTGCTTCGGCAGAGAGCGCCTCGCAATGACAGCATAATGAGAACTTCAACTTCACTACTTAATCGAACCAAGTGCTTCCGCGCCGCCCGCAATGTCGAGCATCTCTTCCGTAATGGATTGCTGGCGCGCCTTGTTGTATTCCAGCTGGAGGGCATGCGCCAGGTCGGAGGCGTTATCGGTTGCGTTCTTCATGGCAATCATCCGGGCAGCGTGTTCGCTCGCCAGGGATTCCAGGACAGCATGGAATACCTGAAGGGCCGTGAAACGCGGCACGATTTCCTCCAAAATCTCGGCCTGGCCAGGTTCGTAGATGTACGCAGCCGCCGGCCCCCGTTCATGCTGCCCAAAGGCCGCCACACGATCTTCGGTTACTCCAAATTCCAAAGGCAACAGTTTCTTCATGGTGGGGAACTGGCGGGCCATGCTGACGAAATCAGTATAGATCAGGTAAACTTCATCGGCATGGCCCTGCAAGAACTCATCCACGGCGATGCGGCCAATGGCAGAGACATCGGCAAAGACGGGCGCGGCCGGCAGGTTGCTGAACTCGGCGATGACTGCCTTGCGCCGGCGGAGCATGAGATCCCGGCCTTTGCGCCCGACGGTGATGTACCGCACAGGCAGGGGATATTGGTTGAATTTCTCCAGGGTAAAACGCACCAGGTTGGTGTTATAGGCGCCTGCCAGGCCGCGATCTCCGGTGACCATGACAACGAGGACGCTTTTGACCTCCTCACGCGTGACCAGGAGCGGGTGGAGGTTTTGTCTGCCCGGCTGCCCGGCGATATGGGTGAGCACCTGCCAGGCTTTTGTGGCATACGGTCGGGTGTGAGCCATGGCTTCCGTGGCGCGCCGGACCTTGCTGGCGCTCACGGCTTGCAGTGCCCGAGTCACCTGGGCGATATTTTTAACGCTCCGTATGCGGTCTCTTACTTCTCTTGCGGTAGCCATAATGAATTATCAATGCCAGGTTGACTTGAAGGCATCGAGCGCCTGGCGCAGCCTGGCCTCATTTTCCTCTGTCAATACCTTCCTGTCAACGATATCGCGCCCAATCTCCGGGTGAGAGGAGTCCATGTAGCGCAGCAGGGCTGTCTTCCATTCGTCCATGCGGTCCAGTTCCACGTCATCTGTGTAACCACGCGTTCCGGCAAACAACAGGATGACCTGATTCTGGACCGAAATCGGTGCGTACTGCGGCTGCTTGAGGATCTCTTGCAGGTGCTGGCCGCGGTTCAGCTGCGCCTGGGTGGATTTATCCAGGTCGGATCCGAACTGGGCAAAAGCAGCCAGTTCACGGAAGGCAGCCATATCAAGCCGCAGGCGGCCGGCCACCTGCTTCATGGCCTTGGTCTGGGCATCGCCCCCCACCCGGGAAACGGACAGGCCGACGTTGATCGCCGGGCGAATGCCCGCGTAGAACAGGTTGGCCTCCAGGTAAATCTGTCCATCAGTAATGGAAATCACGTTGGTGGGGATATAAGCCGATACGTCGCCCAGCTGGGTTTCGATGATCGGCAGAGCGGTCAAGGAACCCCCAGTGCCCTTCACTTTGAGCACCTTCTTTTCGCCGCTGTCTTCCATCTCCTCCAGGGCCTGACGGGCATTGTGTTCTGCCAGCGGGCCGGGATACACCTCGCCGTTTACAGAATCATCCGGCGTGGCGAGATCGCCTTCAAAATCCTTGGCGACAATTACATATTCGTCCGCCAGGCGGGCGGCCCGCTCGAGCAGACGGGAGTGCAAGTAAAAGACATCGCCCGGATAAGCCTCACGTCCAGGGGGACGGCGTAGAAGCAAAGAGACTTCGCGGTACGCCCAGGCGTGCTTGGTCAGGTCATCGTAGACCACCAGGGCGTCATAGCCGTTCTCCATGAACTCTTCGCCAATAGCGCAGCCAGCATATGGGGCGATATACTGCAAGGCCGACGGTTCGCCCGCAGAAGCGACCACCACGACCGTGTAGTCCATGGCGCCGTTGCGTTCGAGGATGTCTACGGTCCGGGCGATGCCGGCGTTCTTCTGCCCAATTGCAACGTAGATGCAGAATAAGTCCTTGCCTTCCTGGTTGATGATGGTATCGATAGCGATGGCGGTCTTGCCGGTCTGGCGGTCGCCAATGATCAGCTCGCGCTGCCCCCGACCGATGGGAGTCATCGCGTCGATTGCGATCACGCCGGTCTGCACAGGTGTATCGACGTCTCGCCGGTATACGACGCCAGGTGCGATCCTTTCAATCGGCCGGTAGCGGTCGAACTTGATCGGTCCTTTTCCGTCGATAGGTTGGCCGAGGGCGTTCACAACCCTGCCCACCAATCCTATGCCAACCGGCACCGAGGCGATGCGGCCAGTCGAGCGTACGCTCATGCCCTCGTCGATTTCGGCGAAGTCACCCATGATAATGACCCCGACGCTATCCTTCTCCAGGTTAAATGCCGTGCCCATGACGCCGTTGGCGAACTGCACCAGCTCCTGGTAGCGGACACCGGTCAACCCGTTGACCCGGGCAATCCCATCGCCCGCTTCCATTACATTACCGACTTCACTTACACCCAGCTCGGGTTCAAAAGTATCGATCTGCCTTTGCAGATCGGCAGTGATTTGATCGATCAGGTTTGCCACTTTTCCTCCGTTATCCCGCCTCTTGGACGGTCAATTCGGCCACTGTAGGCGCATCGAGCTTTTTGAGCACCGCAATCAACAACTTTACCGCGCGGTCATAGTCATCCCTGTGGAGGATGGAACTATGCGAATGAATATGGCGGGCGGCGACGCCGATGACGATGGTCGGGACGCCAGTACTGTGTAAATGAACCGCGCCGCCGTCGGTGGCTCCGCCTTCCACGTAAGATACCTGCAGGGGCACGTCAATTTCCTTGGCCGTATCCATAACCAGATCCCGCAATTTTAAGTTGGGAATCATGCGAGCATCGTAAATCAGCATGGTAGGCCCCTGGCCTAAGGCGACCGTGGATTCTTCCGGCTTGATCCCGGGCACATCCCCGGCGATATCGGATTCGAGAATGATGGCGACATCCGGATCCACGGCCCGGACGCTGGTGGTCGCACCCCGCAAACCGACTTCTTCCATCACGGTTGCCACGCCAAATACTGTATTGGGATGATCTTGCTCTTGCAAACTTTTCAAGGTGGAGATCACCAGCGCTGTTCCGACACGGTCATCGAAGGCCTTGGAGAGATAGGTCTTGCCGTTTGCCAAAATGACGAAGTCGGATCGCGGAGTAACGGGGTCTCCGGGACGCACACCAGCCGTTTCCACCTCCTCTTTGCTGGATGCGCCAATATCGATGTACATGTCTTTCTTCTTCACAACTTTATCGCGCTCATCGGCCGGTAAGAGATGCGGCGGTTTGGCGCCGATTACGCCGACGACGTCCCCATTGAGGGTGTTTATCACCACGCGCTGGCCGAGCAGCACCTGGTCGAACCAGCCGCCAAGCGGGAGAAACCTGATGAAGCCCTCCTTGGTGATGTGCTTGACCATGAAGCCGATTTCATCCATATGGCCCGCCAGCATCACACGGGGGGTTTCGGAAGAACCAGTCTTTTTGCAGATTACGCTGCCAATTTTGTCCTGGGAAATTTCGCCCAGCGCTTCCATGTGCTTGCGAACGATGGCCCGGACAGGAGCTTCGTATCCGGGCACACCGTGGGCTTCGGTCAGTTCTGTCAACAGCTCCAGCGTAGAATCCATAGCGAGTCTAATACCTTTCTGTTTTTAGCTGGATTTTCGCTTTTTTCGAAATCAGGGGATGGAACCACAGATTTATGCGAAGCTCCAGTTTTTAGCACCTGTACACGGCGGGGGTATGGCGGTCAAATAATACCTGAAAGCACCCATCTTGTCCAGATATTCACAAAGCCGCCATCAATTCTCAATTTGTCATTGCGAGCCGAAGGCGAAGCAATCTCCGCTGCCGCAATCTCCTGCACGGCCCGGAAAAGGTCTTCGCCAAAGAACGCCCGGCCATGACACCATATTGAGTATTTCTGCAAAACCGCCCGTTTAACTCTCCGGCGAGTGAGTCTGCGCGCCTTTACCCAGTTCCAGCGATCGTTCGTAGGCCGCCCAAATCGCCCTCGATATGGCGGTCCGGAAACCCGCTTTTTCCAGATAGTATAGCGCTGCCGCCGAAGTGCCTCCCGGTGAGGTAACCTGGTTGCGCAAGCGCGCCAGGTGTACGGGATCATCCCGGTTGGTGTAATAATCCACCGAGCCGCGCACAGTTTGTGCAACCAGCTCTTCTGCCACGCGGCGGGGAAAGCCCAGGTGGACGCCGGCATCGACCATTGCTTCCATAAACAGGAAGATATAAGCCGGGCCTGTGCCAGACAGGGCCGTGGCCATGTCCAGGAAATATTCTTCCTCAACGTAGATTTCTTTGCCCAGCGCCCGCAAGATCTGGCGCGCCATCTCGCGCTGCTCCTCGGAGACCGCTGCAGCTGCCGTCCACACGGTAATGCCCTCACCGATTTGGGCAGGCGTATTGGGCATGGAACGCACAATGTTGGCGTGGCGCAAACCGGAACCGATCTTGTCAATCGGTGCGCCGGCAATTATCGAAAGCACCAGGGCTTCGGGCTGGACCGCGCCTCGCAGCGCGTGCAAGACATGATCTAACCGCTGTGGTTTTACCGACAGCACCACCACATCCGCTCCCTTGGCAGCTTCCGCATTGGATGTCGAGGAAGCTATGCCGTATAGCTCCTCCAATTCTTTCCCGCGTTCAGCCCGCGGTCCGGCGGCGAAAATGGCCCCCGGCTTGGCGACATCCTGGCGAATCAACCCGGCAATCATGGCTTCGGCCATCACACCCGGTCCGATAAAGGCGATTTTACGATTTTCGAACAAGAATTCCTCCGGTTACCTGCTAAAATATTGCAGCGCCAGCCTCAGGCGGGTCTCGACGTCCTGAGGCGCGTCCCTGGGAATAAACTGCAGCGCGGCCTGCGCTTCCACCACGCTGTAGCCCAATGACGTCAGTGCATTCAGCACCTCGCCATCCACCTCGCTATAGGCTGCCATTGGTTCCAGACCGGCGACGGCTTTAATCTTATCCTGCAAATGGAATTGGATCTTTTGGGCAGTCTTCTTACCGACACCAGGCACCCGGCTGAAGATCTCGGCCTGCTCGTTGAACAC
>DATCIL010000551.1:0-8112 GCA_036507795.1 Anaerolineales bacterium
GTATTCGGGTCGCCCCAGAGTCCTTCATCGGCAATGGCGTAGCCATTAGACCGCAAGTCGTTGTGGGCATACCAGGCGCCTGGAGTGGCATGTGAGAGGTAGACGCTGGTAACTGCGCCGACTGCTCTGTTCAACTTGCGGGCCTTATCCGCCAGGCTGAATAAGCGGGTTGAACTATCGCTTGATACACTTATCCGGCCGTTGGCTGTTTTCATTCCCGTAAACATGGCGGTTGCAGCCGCGGCGCTATCGGTTACGCCTCCTGTTACGTAATCAAAATCATTCCAGGCCTGGGTTGGATCATACCCGCCGGCTTGAGGGTAGGTCGCCATCCAGTAATTTCGCCAGGTTTCATAGATTGGCGGGCTGCCGGTGTACTTCCAGGCGGCTTCGATATGCTTCGGACCCATGCCATCGCCGATGAAGACGATTACATTTTTCGCTGACGGGCAGGCGCTCACGAGGACTTGCTGACCGGATATGAAGTTTGACGTCCAGGCATACAGGTGATGGTTGAAAGAGACAAGGTGGGCGCGAGTATTGGCATTGTCGGAAATGCCGCCTCCGCGCACGAGCGTCCAATCAACCTGGACATCCTCGCTCCGCTGAATCCCTGCCGTTCGCCAGATCTCTACGCCGCTATCCCAGTTCGTGATACTCACGTAGAGCGCGCCATCGTAGGCGGTGGCGCCGTCCACAACAGTGCCCTCGTTGTTTGGATTCCCCATTCCGGGTAGATTCACCTGGGTCCACGAACCCGGATCCCCGCTTTTACTTCGGAAAATCAGCATTCCCTGGCTGCTCTCTGTGGAAATATACAGGTATCCATCCAGCTCTCCGAGGATATCGGCCTTGCGGCTGCCCGGGGCTCCTTCGAGTACTTCAACCCACTGGCTGCTGTCGATGTCCGCCAGCCGGTATACCCTGGCTACATCGTCAACGGCTGAATTTGGGTCGCTGCCCAGGTTCTGAACCCCAAAATACAAACTATCTTTGAAAACGCCTCCGGACCAGATCATGGCATTAGACGGATCATTGGATTGGTTCCCAAATCCGCTGGTGTTCCTCTGTTCCCAATTGGATCCGTCGTTCGAACACCATACCTGTGCTCCGCTATGAAAATTCCAGGTGCCTCCACAAAAGCTGCCCTGGAATAATTGCATGTCCTTGAAATTTTCATTGTTTGGATCGCCAAATCCCGGTCCGTGGGCAGCCAGGACATCCTCCCAGGAATCCGGATTTCCGGTGGTGCTACGAAATAACCGAAATCCGGACGGGTATCCGCTGCGATTTGCCGTACTGGCGTATAGATAGCCGTAAAATGCAATTAAACTGTCGATGTGATCGATTTGCACGGGATCAGGTATCCCAAAGGGATGGCCCTGTTCATTTGCGACGACTTCCTCCCAATCCGCCTGGCTTTGAGGAACGCTTATCCCTTTTCTGGTACGCCATAAGCGGGCGCCCAGGGAATTGTCCGCTTCCATGCCCAGATACATCTGGTTCTGAAAGACGGTCGCTTCAAAACTTTCTTCACTGGTGTAATCGCCGTCCAGGCCAGTGCCCAAACCAAAGGCATCCTCGTTGACCTGCGTCCAATCCGTGCACACCACTTGCGGCTGGGATTGAGAAAACCCAATGCCAAAGATGAGGGCAGAGAAGACAGCGGACGAGAGGGCCAATATCTTTTGTTTCATGTACTCTTCTGGTTTATTCTATCCTGCTAAAATTCACCAGCTATGGATTCTGTGTAGCCGGTCAGTTCAACGTAACCGCTTCCAGCGACGGTCTGTCCCTGCCATGTTCCTCCGATTCTAACCGCCCCTTCCCAATAATCGAAGGATACATTCAATTCCTGGTCCGCCACGTAAGGCTCGATCTCGACTCGCAGTTCCTCGGCAGGAACGATGATCAGCCATTGGGCCGGATAAGTTGCGCCGGTGCGCGGACTGCGCCAGGAAGCCAGGGAGGTGATCTCAAAATCCTCCGGATGGAGGGTTCTCGTCGCGCCGTCTGGATAAATAATCGTACCGCCGGAATGTGGATCGATGCTGCCATCCTCTTTACGTATTTGAAAAACCATTAGCTCGAGAGCACCTTCCTGGCTGCCTTTCTCATCCTTCACCTGAATTGAGAACCAGTCCCACCCAACCTGGTCCCCGGACAGGGCGCTGGTGCTGAACTCGTGATCCATCCAGCTCGTGCCGGTAACGGTATGCTCTTGACCATTGATGGTCACTTCTCCGGAAGTCTCCAATCTGGTTTGGCTGATGTAGTGCGAGGCATTGCCCGGCTGGGGACCTTTTTTGCTGTAGCCGTCGATGCCGTGCAGTATGGGTCCTTTAACGTCAGTCAATTGCAGAAGGATGGAAACATCAGCTTGCTCAGCTTTCAGCTGGTAAACACGTTCATCGAGCTGCTCAACCTGCCAATCATGCAGCCATACTCGATATGGGAGCGCCTGCGCGCCAGCCAGTTCAAGGGCGCCGCGGGAAAAGCGTTCGAAATTATAAAAATCGCCGTCTTTTACAGCGGTTAAGGCGAAATGAGCCATGTAAACCTGGTTTGTCGCCCAGTCTGATCTCCGCTCGGAAAGCGTCTCTTCCGGGATTAATGCCCGGCGAAAGAAGGTCAACTGGTATCCAAAATGGTTGCCGTCCGAAGCCTCGAGGTTGCCGGTGTAATACCACCATTCGGTTTGGTAATCTGGATGGGGGCCGTGATCGCGCGGAAATTGCAGTTCAATGGGACCTTGGGCGCGGGCAAAACCCTCCGGTTCGTTAGTAGCTTTGCCCCCTGGTTCTCCATCTCCCGAGGTTCCCGGCACGAAGGCCGCATCGATTGATCGATTCCCCTGATTGATGATTGCCGCAGCTACGCCGATCATTAGAAAAATCAGGAGCAACCAGATTGTAATTCGTGAAACTGAATTTCGCATCTCTGCTTATTCTGCTCGCAGGGCTTCTGAGGTGACTGCTCTGCTCATTCGAATGGCTGGATAAACGCCTGCCAACAGCGCTGCCAGGAAGGCAACGAGAAACGCCTGCAAAAATGGGACGGCCTCGACCTGCAGCAGGAGGGTCCAACCAAAAGATCGCCGGTTGATGATGTAAATCAAGATCATGGCGAGGGCGAAACCGGCCGGCATCGCCAGCAGTCCTGCTACGCTGCCCATCAGGCCGGTCTCGATCATGATCAAACGCCATAATTGGCGGGTGGTCATTCCGATCGCTCTTAAGATTCCTAGCTCTCTTTGGCGCTCTAACTGCAAGGATAGAAGTGCGCTGAGAATTCCGATAAAGGCTACCAGCGTGGCCAGGAGTTGGAGTGCAGCCGTGATCGTAAATGTGCGATCAAAAACCTCAAGGACGTCTCTGCGCAAGACTTGATTGGGCCGGATTTGCAGGCGTTGGATTGACTGTAGCTGCGTATCCAGATCAAGGGCTACCTGATCTGCATCTTCTCCCGCTTTCAGGCGCAGCGCCAAAGCCGTCAAGGTATCATCTTGCCAATGGGCCCGGTACGTTGATAAATTCATTAATACTGTGCCCTCTGTAGAGGCATAATCGTAATAGATTCCGGCAACCAGAAATTCCCGGAAACCCGAAGAAGTGTTCAAGACCAATTTTTCCCCGACCCTGGTGAGCCCCACGCGGTTTGCAAAAGGCTCTGAGAGCAAGACGGCGCCGTCTTGTATGGCCTTATTAATTTCCTCGAGAGATTCTTGCCTGGTAATAAAAATACGTTCTTGAACTAAGGTTGGATTGTCGGTCGCGGCGATATGGACCGGTCCCAAGGGAGAATCAACCTGGGCCGAACGCAAAACATCGACCCGCTGAACCCCTGGCCAATTTCTTACAATTTCAGGGACTTTGGCATCAAGCGGGGCAGAGGGCTGCGTGGCGGTCAACCCTGGCGCTGATATGTAAATATCACCTTGTAAGGTTTGCTCGAGCCAGGTGATTACCGTGTATCGAAAGCTGCTCACCATCAGACTCACCCCGATGGTTACCGAGACGGCGACCATTAAGGCTGCGATGGCAACCGCAGTACGGCTGAGCGAGTTAACCACATCCCGCGGCGCCATTCTTCCCAGGCTTCCCAGCGTTGCGCCTAAAACTGGGATGGCAGCGCGCATGAACAGTCTCGTGGAAAGTGGGGCGATGAGGGCAAATCCCACGATAATTGCGAAGGTCGCGGTAAAACTGATCACCAGATTTCGCGTTGGGACCAGGAGCGCGAGCATTCCTGCAATGAGCAGGAAGATCCCAAAGCCAGCTGCATAAATAACCAATCGCTCGACTTTTGTCTCAAGGCTCGAACGGGTCAGCGCCAGCCGGGGCGGGACTGTGGCGGCCTCCCATGCCGGCGGCACAGCTGAAAAAATGGTCGCAAGCACGCCGAGCATAACGCCTTTAATCAGGCTTGCTGCCGGTATCTGTACGCCTCGGACGGTCAGGACGAAAAAGAGGTCGTTAATCGTTTGCGTGACTAAGCGAACGGCTCCCTGACCCATGATTGTGCCAGCGACAATTCCAAATAAAGCACCCAGGAGGCCGATGACCAGCGCTTCGCTAAGGACAATCAGAAATATTTCCATCCGGGTAACCCCCAGGCAGCGGAGGATGCCAAAATGCTGCCGGCGCTGGACGATTGAGAATGTCATCGTATTGTAGATCAGAAACATGCCCACCACCAGCGCCAGAAGGCTCAGGGCGGTTAAATTCAGGCGGAAGGCAGCCGTCATCTGTTCGACGGCTCCGGTTCGAGCTTCCACTTCTTGGAGCTGAGCTGCAGGAGGCAGAAAATCCCTGATTTGAACTGCTGATCGACATTCTTCCCCCAGCCCTGCGCCCGCGCAAGAGGGCTCCAGGATGAGATCGATTCGATCCAACAGGCCCACTTGACCGGTAATCTCCTGAGCGGTGGAGATATCCATGAGCACCAGGTTCTCCACGGCGCGTTTACTCAACGGGTCATCCGGTTTCAACAACCCGGAGATGAAAGCCGCTTGACTTTGCCCGGCAACCTCGATGGTGATTTTGCATCCGTTGGCGGAGCTAATGTTCGCCTGGTCCGAGCTGTCGCAGCGGTCAAAACCGAATTGTTCTGCCAAATCCGCAGAGATTAGCGCTGCTCCTGGCTGGGTGAGAAATGAGGTCAGCTGCTCGACTGGGAAGCCAGTCTCGTCTCCGAAGTAACTGCGAAAGGGAGTCTCCGAAAATGGGTCTACCCCCAGCAGCTGCATCGTTCGATTTCCCAGTTCAGGGGAGCTCCCGAACTCTGAGATGACCGGTGCGGCTGCCACCTCGATCTCTTCTCGCTTCAGTAGGGCATAAATCGATTCGTCGATTTTATTGGGGCCGCCAACAATCTGGTGAGTGGCTTTGCCGACCACAGCTTCCGTGCTCAAATCGAAGGCCTGGCTGGCGCTGGCGTTAGCCAGATCGATGGCAACGGCAACGGCCACTCCCAGAGTAATACCAAGCACCATCAAAATGCTTTGCCAGGGATGGCGGAGCAAATAGCGCCATCCGATTCGATAGATAATCGCTCCGTTCATAAACGAATTAGTTTTTGGTGCAAAACGGGTTTACAGAACCTTGCGAAGGTTTTACGCCGATGCATTGATCCCAGAAATCCGACCTTCGCAAGGTTTTTCACAAAGGTCAAATGAATATCCAGGAGATGGGAGAAATTTGCTGATGCTTGAATCAGGATCAAATATCCCTGGCATAGACGCGATGGTTCTTGTATGGTTTCCCACCCAAATTCTCCAGGTCGCGGCGCATTTGGACGGCGGATTCTGCGACCTGAGTGAGATCGGCGTGCTCAAAATTATAGTCCCGGAGGGTATTTTCCATCTCCGAATACAGCAACGCGTTGCCACCTCGCCCCTGAAATTCGGGCAGGACTCCGGCGCCATTGGCAGCGATCCAATTTGTTCTGCGCATTTCTAAGAGCAGATCAAAAATTCCAAAAGGCAACAAACGGCCGCGCGCTCTTTGGAGCGCTGCCGAAACATCGGGAAATCCGAGCAAGAAACCAACCACATCATCTTCATGGGTGATAATCTTGATTAAGCGTGGATCCGCGACGAAGAGGATGTTATCCAGGACGAACTTGACCTCGCGTTCGCTTAATGGGTAGTATTCCCAATTATTAACAAAGGAATCGTTGTAAGCTTTCCCGATGCGCCCTGCCCAGGCTCTTAAATCTCGCTTGTTCTTAAATTTTTTTACCCTCAACGTGCCGCGCTCCTGGATTCGGCGAGCGATGCGGTGTATGCGTTCGTCTAAATGGAATTCATCCGCGTGCAGATAGCAGGAGACAAAGTCCACCTCTTTTTCAAAACCGAGCTTTTCTACCAGACGAGGATAGTAAGGATAATTGTAGTTCATCATCGTCATCATCTGCCGGTGTTCATACCCCTCCACCAGTAGACCATACCCATCCAGGGGACCAAGACCTTTTGGGCCCACAACCCTGTTGAGGTCGCGGGATTTAGCCCATTCAAACACCTGTTCAAATAGCGCATTGGCAATTTCCTGGTCGTCTTCGCAATCAAAATAATAGAATTGTGCCACGCGCACGCCGTGATATCGATTAAAGCTGTGGTTTTCCAGGGCCGCAATCCTCCCCACATCTTCTCCATTTCGAACAGCGATGAAGAAATCGCCGTCGGAATGTTCAAAGAAGGGATGCTTCTGCTTGTTTAAATTCAGTTTTGCGTCGACGAGCAGTGGAGGTACCCATTGTGGATGATCTTTGTAAAGCCGGAAAGGAAGGCGAACGAAGCGGTCTACCTGGGATTTCGATTGGCTATCGACCTTTTCAATGGTGAGCATTGGCTTCCTCCGTGAGGCGCTGTTGGTGATTTCATCTTATCACGTTTTCAATGGCCCGTCTCTAATATTAGATATGCTAGGATGTCTTTTCTACCAATTTCCCGTCGCGCAGGAAGAGGATTCTATCGGCAAAAGAGGCGGCTTCGGCGCTGTGGGTGACCAGGATAAGATTTTTCCCAGTTTGCCGGGTCAGCCGGTCTAGAAGCTGCATAACTTGTCTCCCGGTCTTCTCGTCAAGATTGCCGGTAGGTTCATCCGCCAGGATCAGGGCAGGTTCGTGGACCAGCGCCCTGGCGATTGCAACCCGCTGCTGCTCCCCGCCCGACAAGCGATCAGGAAAAGTTGCCTCCCGCCCCTGTAACCCCACCTCGGAAATGCAAGCCTTAGCCCTGCCTTCTGCCTCGGCCGGAGGCGTGCCGTTGAGCTCGAGGGGCAGCATGACGTTCTCCAGGACGGTCAAAGTCGGGATCAGGTTGAAGAATTGGAAGATGAAGCCGATGTGGTGCCGGCGAAAAATAGTTCGCTCGTGATCATTAAGAGCGGTTAGATCCTGGCCGTCCAGGTACACAGATCCATGATCCGCTTGGTCAATACCGCTGATTAGGTTGAGTAAGGTGCTCTTTCCACTGCCGCTCCTGCCCAAAACGGCGATGAACTCGCCCTTGTTAATCGTGGCGGAGGCGTCATTCAAGACTTCTCTGTTGACTCGTCCTTCTTGAAAGCCTTTGGAGAGATTCTGCAGTCGAATATACCGGTTTGTTGAATTGTTCATAAATCTGCATCTACCTCTTCTCACACTTCCAGCTCATCCAGCGCGTCGCGGATTATTCTTGCACTTCGGTGGAGGGCGCGCTGCTCGTTCTCGTTGAGTTTCGGATGGAAAGTCGTGATAATGCCCTGGCCTCCTACCAGATTCGGCAACGAGAGGGTAACGTTCTGTACGCCGGCAACTTCATCAATCGGCGTACAGACAGTAAGGATCGAACGTTGGTCGCGCAGGATGACTTCGACCAGGCGGCTAATTGCGCTGCCTACACCATAATACGTAGCTCCTTTTCCCTCGATAATATGGTATGCCGCATAGCGGACCTGATCATCGATGATTTCAGAATCCTCGTCGCATAAGGAGGTCTCGCTTCTATTGCAGAATTCATCCAAGGACATACCGGCTACCGTGACGAGAGACCATGTCAGCACCTCGGAATCACCGTGCTCGCCCAATACAAAGGCGTGGATGTGCTGGGGGTCGATTCTTAGATCGCGG
>DATCIL010000552.1:0-2550 GCA_036507795.1 Anaerolineales bacterium
CCAAATTGGGCTAATACGCTGTGACGGTCTTGCCAATCATAGCGTACTTTCCCCAAGATCGCTCCATGACCGCAGTAGGGATAATCCTCCAATGCCTTGATGTCCCTAACCAACTTGACTCTCAGTGGATTGAGATGAATGTAGCGTACCAGTTCGGTGAAATAACTGTCCCCGTCGCAGACGATCGATTTGTAACGATTCTGAAATAGATGACCCTGGCGGCGGTGACGCAGGTTGTAATTCACCGCATACCCAGTCAATAGCCGTCGCATGAATGGCGCTAACCCCAACACCCCGCTGCTGAGTAGGATATGGGCGTGGTTGCTAATCAAGGCCCAGGCGTAGATCGGTGTCCCGCTGGCCGCGGCGAGATCGCCCAACCGGCGCACGAAATCGCTTCGATCCTGGTCGTCATCAACGATGCGCCGCCCCTCGATCCCTCGGATCATCACATGGTGGAGCGTCCCTGGACTATCGAGCCTCGCTTGCCGTGGCATCGCTTACCGCCTCCGACTCTGTTGGCGATCCTTTATTAAACTTTGTCCAGCTAGTCAACAACGTTATATCTCACTAAATACCCAGGGCCTGTAGACCCAGTTTTTCACAATAGCGGTTCTTCCAACAAGAAGCCTCCCGGTGGCATGAAGGTCATCGTGCGCTGAGAAAATCTGTTAATGAGGAGGCAAGAGATGGAACGAGAAGAGAGACGGCTTGAACAGTATCGGCGATTGCGAAAGGAGATTCGCGGTTCGCAGGATTACCTGGTGGTCGGGATCGATATCAGCAAAGACCTCCACCACGCGTGGATGAGAACCGTGAGCGGAAAGATTTACCGGCGGTTGACCTTTCACAACAGCCGCGAGGGGTTCGACACTCTGTTGTTGCAGGTCGAGGCGGTGCAGGTGGGGCACGGACTGAAAGAAGTAGTCTTCGGCATGGAACCCACCGCGAATTATCACAAGCCGCTGGGAGAATTCTTGATTAACCAACAACACCAGGTGGTTTTGGTGTCGCCAGGGGCAGCCAAGCAGAACCGGGCGCTGCTCGATGGGCGCTGGAACAAACACGACGGCAAGGACTGCGCCAACATTGCCGACCTGATCTGTCAGGGGAAATGCTTGTATTACGAGTATCCGACAGCGGAGCTGCGCGATTTGCGCAACCTCTTATCGCTCAACCGAAAGTTAAAGAAACTGGAACAAGGGTTACGACTGCGTATGCGCAATCATCTGGTGGCGCAGTACTTTCCCGAGCTCGATCAGTACTGTCATTGGGGAGCGAGCGAGGGATTGGCCCTGGTGCGGTGGTGTTTGGACCCGGCCGTGATGGCCGCCCTCAGTGACGAGGAGCTGACCAAACGGTTGGGAGGCATGGGAAGAACGATCGCCCAGCGAAAGCGGCTAGCGGCGGTAAAGGAGAAAGCCTCCAACTCGATCGGCTGTCGGTTTGGCAGTTCGGTGGAATTTGAAGGTCAGAGCGTGGTCGAGCTGCTCAAAGAAGTGCGTCAGAGAATTAAAGACACCCAGGAACAGATCGAAGGGGTATGCCAGAAGTTCAAAGAGTATAGCTGGCTGTTGAGTATTCCGGGTTTTGGTCCAACGCTGTCGGCGATGGTGTTGGGAGCCATCGGCAACCCCTGGCGCTTTCACAACGGCGCGCAGGTTCTAAAAATGGTGGGCTTGGATTTATCGGCTAGTCAGAGCGGGAAATCCCAGGGATCCCCTGTCGTGTCAAAGAAAGGCAAGGCCGAGATTCGCTATGCGTTGTACCAGGCGGCGATGGTGGCCTCGACCCGGGACAAACACTTTGTGGCCTACTTTACGAATCAATTGCGGGGGAGAGAAAAAGAAAAAGGGATCAAGACCAAAAAACGAGTGAAGCTAGCCGCCAAGATGTTGATGATTGCCTGGACCTTGATGAAAAAACAGCAGCGCTTCGATCCCGCGTATCTCGTGGCGACTGAACCAATGACCGCACGCAAGACTCGCAACGAGGAAAATCGGGGTATACCTAAGGTCCAACCGAACGCCGATCGTCGTTTATAGGGCAATTATGGAAGCCGTTTTTGCAGGCGCACCATCGAAACGAACCCTCAGCGCGGAAAATTCCACGCTGAGCTACTGCCGAGCGGGTCCGTAACACGATCCGTTCTGCGGGCGAGAGAGGACCCCGATCAACAACGTGGAGGCCGTTTGGACCTCGTACGGGACAATATTCGGGGCCTCTCTCACTGAACGAGTGCAACCTGGATAAGGGATGCTGGGCAACTGACATAACGTATGCCGGATATTTGTAACGATGAGGTGCAGAGTTCGATCGAAGTGAGAGACTCGCCGGTTCAAGAAATCATTTTTTCCAAAGCTGATAAAGCTCGATGAATGGGTGTTAGAAAATTACTACTTGACAGGAAAATTATAGGATGTCCCCTTTCCTTAACTATTTGCCGCGGATTAACCATGCGTGAAAAAGACAGCTTTGGTCTTGACCCAATTTATGATCACCCACGAGCTGTCATCCTGTTCGGCCTCCCGCGAATACACAACATCACTG
>DATCIL010000553.1:0-2604 GCA_036507795.1 Anaerolineales bacterium
TGCTGAAGATGGCCCGGCTGCTGCCCCTCAACTCAGGCGGTAGGATCGCCTGCGCCACCGGCCAGAGCGCACCCTCACTGGCTGCGCTGTTACCGAACCCGGACAGAAAACCAAACGCGACCAGCCAGACGATACCCTCCCCGCTGGATAAGAGGTAGCCAATGAGGCAGGGTACGGTGGCGGCGAGGCCAATTTGAATCATCATGATGCGGCCTCGCCGGGAAAAGCGTTTTTCCAGGCGGTCGCCCAGCCAGCCAAAAAAGGCGCAGCTGCGCCAGTCAGGGACGTAAACCAGGCTTTCATGATCTATCTTCTCTCAGGCTTTTCCAGCCAACAGCCAGCAGCCCGGCCAGCAGCGGGCCCACTAATAGGCCAAACGGCAGGGCAAAGCCCCACCAAAACACAGCACTTAAGGCCAGAAGGCTAATCGCCAGAATCCCGCCTTTTCTGTGCGATTTCCAGAGCCAGTAGCCGGCCAGGATGTACAGCAGGGTAATTGCGCTAAAGAGTATGGCAAGCAGGATCATCGCGTCCATCCCCAGCGCCTCAAAGGGGCCTGACATGCCCCTGAACTGGCCGAACGGGGAATCGATCACGCGAAGTGCGCGGTTGCGGATCATGTAGGAGATCGTCCGGGGTGCGCCGATCGACCAGCCCACACCCATGATGTAGCACAGGATCGAGGCTGCCGCAATCGCAGGATGACGTGCTTGCCCGGTGGTTGTGGAAGTGTCCGTTGTCATGGTATCCTCCAGCCACTGCACTTGTGGCCATATAGTTCTCATCCTTTCTCGGAAAAGAAAGCAGGCTGGGTCATCAGCAGGCAGAGCGCCATCACAACCGCTGCACCGAGATAGTACGGCCCGATTTCTGCATTAAAGAAAATCACGCTCGCAAAGCCGACCACCTGAATCCAGGTTACGTACCAGGCCCATCTCTCGCCGCGCCGGAAGGGGATGTAAAGTACGGCGCTGGAATACAGGTTAAACGCGGCCCAGCCGATATAGAGTGGGGCTTCATCCGGCGGGCCAAGCCCAAGGAAATGGAAAATGTGGTTGAGAGCCACCAATGCCGAGATCATCAGGAGAGTGATCCAGCCAATTTTGAACGTAGTGCTGTGGGCAGCTACTGTTTGGGTTGTCATGTGTTCTCTCCTATTCTGATGTAACTCGATAGATTCGTTTGACAGCCTCTCACTCAGGTGGTCACGGTTCCCTGCGACGCATCCGCTTGCAGGATAAAGCCGAGCATGATCTGGACAGCAGCCATGACAACGAACCCTGCGATGTCGATGATCAGGAATGCCTCGAACGATACTCTGCCAATCCCAGATAATAGCGGATTTAATAGCGGACCGATGGCAACCCATAACCCGGAAAGGAGCGGCAACGCGTTCCAGCGCGGTAGAGGTTTTTCCACCAACGCATTGATGCCAAAGAGGGTGAGACAGAAAAAAAGAATGTATGCGCCGCCAAACCAAACTCCGAAGTAGGTAGCAGACACCGAGTAGACTGGCGCGAACATCTGTCCGAGGGTTCCAATGAGAGTAACGATACCTCCGACCACAGCCCCAAATAGGAGGAACCCGCCGCTGGTCCTATAACGAGTTCGCAAACCCATCATCCCAATCGCGAAAAGAATTGGGGACAGGAAGATTGCCCATGTCAAAACCTGAGTCAAAACCTGAGAGTCCCAATTGATCGCGTTAGGACCTACGTAGTTGACATGCTCCGAGTAAACTAAGGAGCATGAACGCACCGAAATGTAATCGAGAAATGCACCAGGAAGGGTACACCTAACAATGGGGCTCCGGTCACCACTTGGAGCCACAGGCCAGCTACCATCAGCGATAATCAGGCCAGCCGGGGACCAGAGCAGCCAGCGGCTGTTTCTGGCTTTAAACGGGTTCATGATGCTGATCGAAATCCCCACAAGACGAAGGCGCCGGATGCGGCACATGCTGCGCCGAATACGGTAAAGGCGGAAATCAGTCCCCATGAACCCTGGCCGAATTCCGGAAAGCCCAGGATGCCGGCTGCAATCCAGAGCACGGAAGCCAGCCGGCCGGTGAGGGGGAGAAAGAGATGTGCGAAGCCGAAGAGGATCAGCCCGATCCACCCTTCCGCGCCGTTCGGGTACGAGAACATGAAGATGAAGAAACCAACCAATCCGGCGGCAGCCAGAAGCGCAGGCAGCCCTCCAGCGATCTTACGGATAACCATGACGAGACCGATCGAGCCGATGGTGAAGCCGAGGTACAAGGGAATGAGACCGATCGACCCTTGCGCGCCACCGGAACTGGCGTATGCGTCATAGAAAGTCCCCACCGAAGCTGCCAGCAGCGCCCAACCGGTGATTCTCCGCAAGATGGGTGAAACCAACTTTTGATTACCTCCGGCTGTTATGCGCTGTTCCATTTGGAGCTCCTGTTGTTCCATCGAAACCTCCTTTTGGCAATTTTCACTTGCCCTGCGGCAATGCAGGCAATGACTGCAAGTACATCCATATAGCCTTAAGTTCGTCATCCGTCATCTTGGCGAATTGTTCTGCGGGCATCAAAGGGTCTAATTGGCGGCCGCTGGGCGTTATCCCGGTGCGTATGGT
>DATCIL010000554.1:0-8311 GCA_036507795.1 Anaerolineales bacterium
ATTCCCAGCAGCAGCGAAAGCATCGAGCTGCCGCCGTAGCTGATAAACGGCAAGGGTAAGCCTGTTGCGGGCAGCACGTTCAGGTTAACGCCGATGTTCACCATTGCCTGGAATCCGATCAGGGTCGCCACGCCGTAGCAAATCAAGGCCCCAAAGGTATCTTTCGCCAGACGGGCAGCCCTCAGGACGCGGTAGATCACGAACAACAGCAAGAGCATCACCAGCACTGTGCCGACAAAGCCGAACTCTTCCGCCATTGCCGCGAAAATGAAATCCGAGTGGCGTACTTTTAGAAAACGCAGCTGCACCTGTGAGCCGTGATCGTAGCCCTTCCCAAACCATCCACCTGACCCGATGCTGATCAGCGCTTGCTGGATGTTATAGATCTCGCCGTGGCGGGCGCTCACGTCCGGGAAGAGGAAATTCAGAATGCGCTGTTGCTGGTAGTCCACCAGGAAGGGGTAACCGGCAAGCGGGAGGATCAGGCCGGCCCCCGCGAACAACAGCAGGTGCTTGATGCGCAGCCCGCCCGCCCATACCAGGGCGAACCAGATCGCCATGATCACAATGGATGTTGACAGATTGGGCTGCAGGAGGATCCAGATTACCATACCAAGCGTGTAAATCAGGCTTCTGGCGATCAGGCGCAGCTCGTGGATCTCGGCGTGGTGGCGGGTGAAGAAATCCGCCAAAATCAGGATCACCACAATTTTAGCCAGCTCAGAAGGCTGGATCAGGATTACGCCGGTATCGAACCAGCGCGCTGAACCAAACAGGGCTGCCCCCACCACAAACAGCACCGCCAGCAAGAAGGTCATCCCCAGGTACATCGGCCGGCTGATCGCTGACCACAGGTGGTAGTCGATTGCAGTGGTGACCAGGATAACGACGAAACCGATCACCACGAAAATGATCTGGCGCCTGACCAGGTCCAGCTCTGCCAGCTCAATATTGTCGGCAATCGCCGAGCGGATCATGGCGATACCAAAAATCGTCAGGATCGCTACCGCGCCGAGCAGCCAGAAGTCAAAATAGCGCCAAGAGGTGGAGGGGGGGGAGGAGGTGTTCATGGGAAAACCAAAGTGATCAGTGGTCAGTAGTCAGTGATCAGTAATCCGTATTGCGTAGTGCGTATTGCGTGTTGCGTGATCATACGGAATACGAAATACGGAATACGGAATACGTTCTAACGCACTCTCCTGCGACCCACCGGGTTCAACGGTATATCCGCAATCAACCGCTGCTGCCTGCCATCCTGCGCCATCTCGATGGTCACATCGGTTGGGTCAATATCGATATGGCGTGAGATGACCTCGATCAATTCATCCTTCAAGGTTTCCAGTTTGCCGGGGGTCAGATCGGTGCGATCGTGGATCAGCACCAGCTTCAGGCGCTCTTTGGCCATGCGAGCGCTCTTCTTCTCCCGGCCGAATAAACTGTTCAGCAGATTGTTCATCTTACGCGCTCCCCGGCCGGATCAGCCGTGACAATCTTCCAAAGATGTTGCCCTGGTCGGTTAATTCCATGAAGGGCACGCTCTCACCTTGCAGCCGCCGGGCGATATTGCGGAACGCTTGCCCGGCTTTGCTCTTGCCATCCAGGGCGATGGGCAGCCCCCGGTTGGTGCTCAAGAGGACATTTGGGTCGTCGGGAATGACGCCCAGAAGCTCCACCGCCAGCAGCTCCAAAACATCATCCGGCGACAGCATCTCTTCCCGCTTGATCAACTCCGGCTTGACCCGGTTGATGATGAGGAGCGCCGGCCCTTTCTCCTCCGCCTCGATCAGCCCGATGATGCGGTCGGCATCCCGCACTGCCGAAACCTCCGGATTGGTGACTACCAGTATCGTGTCCGCCGGGGCGATGGCGTTGCGGAATCCCCTTTCAATCCCGGCGGGCGAGTCGATTAAGACCCAGTCACATTCCGGGCGCAGGTCGTCACACAGGCGCACCATATCGCTGGGGGAGATGGCGGTTTTATCGCGGGTCTGGGCTGCCGGGATGAGAAACAGCTCGGGCAGGCGTTTGTCGCGGATCATGGCCTGGCGCAGCCGGCAGCGTCCTTCGACCACGTCCACGAGGTCGTAGACGATGCGGTTTTCCAGCCCCAGGACGACGTCCAGGTTGCGCAAACCGATATCGGCGTCGATGCACACCACTTTGTGCCCATCGGTCGCCAGCGCGGCGGCCAGGTTGGCGGTAGCCGTGGTTTTGCCGACGCCGCCTTTTCCCGAAGTAAGTGTGATTACCTTTGCACCCATTTTATCTATTAATTCCTCTTTTCATTTTTTGCCTGCTGACCAGAGCTCGGCCACGACCTGCCCGTCTTGCAGACGGGCAAGTTCGGGCTGGGGTTTGCCGCGATGCCGCGGGGTGGTCGCAATCTGCCCGGCGATGCGCAGCTGCGTGGGAGATAGATCCAGCGCGCAGACCACTGCGTCCTCGTTCCCATCCGCGCCAGCGTGCACCATGCCGCGCAGCCGTCCCCAAACCACAACGTCGCCTCCCGCAATGATCTCGGCTCCTGGATTGACATCGCCGACCACAATCACGTGTCCGTTGTGCTGCAGGCTGAAGCCGGAGCGCAGCGTCCGTCTGACCAGTACAGCCTGCTCTCCCGTTAAGGTGGTATCCAGCGGCTGCGAAGTCCGTTCGACTTTTGGCTTGTTGATGCGCGTGGCCAGGCCGAGCGTCTGGGCGGTCTGTTCCGTGACCGGCGAATTGCTCAACACGCCCCACAGGGACAGGTCTTCCTCCGAGATCTCGTCGCGCAGCTGGCCCAACTCGGCCGCCCGCAGAACCCGGTTGCCCACGTCCAGGATCAAGCGACCGCCACGCAGAAACTCAGCCTGCTGTCGTAAATGCTCGAGCAGGGTCTGGCGCGCTTCTAACCAATCGCCCTCACCCAGGGTGATCAGCAACCCCTCGCGAATTCCCTTTATTCTGACTGTCGCCGGATTATCCATAGCCTCACTTAAGTGCGGTGTTTCCATCCCGAGTTACGTATTTCGTATTGCGTGGTTCGTATTACGTATTGCGTATTGCGTGCTTCGGGCATTTACGGAATACGCAGTACGCACTACGCAACACGTTCTCTTCACGGATTCGCCACCGTATCCCCGGCCTTGATGCTGAAATAGGCTTCCAACAACTGCCGGACGATGGGACCGGCGACGCTGGCGCCCTCGCCGCCATTGTAAACGAATGCCACCACGGCGATCTCTGGCTCGTCGTAGGGAGCGTACGCCACGGTCCAGGAGTGGGTCGGCCACTGGCCGAATACGCACCGGCCCTGTTCGTTGGCGTACTTGTCGCAGTATTCGGCCGTACCGGTCTTCCCGGCTGCCGCGATTGTGACGTTCTCGAACTCCCGTTCCAGTGTGCCTTCCAACACCGCCAGACGCATCCCTTCTTGCACGGTATCGATCACCCACGGCTCTACAGTTTTCTTCTGGCCTGTGAGCTTATTCTCGCAACCTCCAGAAGTGTCGGGATCAACCATTTCGTCAATCAGCGGGTCCTCGGTCATATCCCACAGCTGCTCCGGTCTGAAGGGTTGGATCACGTTGCCCTCACCGTCTACGATCTCGTGCAGGATGGTCGGTCGCATCATTACACCATCGTTGGCAATCACCGCTGCCGAGAGCAGCACCTGTAGTGGGGTGGCCGTGACAAAGCCCTGCCCCACTGTGGCCAGGTACGTATCGCCGGTGGACCAGTTTTCACCAAGGTTTAGCCGTTTCCAGGTCGGGTCGGGGACCAGCCCGTCCTCCACCAGGGGCAGCTCGATCTCGGGATAATTGCCGTAACCCATGGCGCGCGCGTAAGTGCCCAAGCGGCAGATTCCCAGACCCTCCTCGATTTCATCCTGGTACCCGCCGCCAACTTTATAGAAGCACACATTGCTGGAATTGGCGATACAGTGGACAAAGTCCAGCTGGCCAAATCCAGCGTCATTCCAATCCACGTATTCCCGGGTAATGCCTGTGAGGTTGTCAGCGAATCGTTCCTGGATGGTTATCTTTGGAGGCGCTTCAATGATTTGGTCTGTCGTGATCACGCCTTCATTGAGCGCCCCGATCGCGGTGACCAGCTTGAATACAGAACCAGCATTTAGCTCATCACCCACAGCATGGTTCATCAGTGGGATGGCGGGATCCTCAGAGAGCTGCTCGTAATAATATTCGGGGATGAAGCGCGCCATACGGTTGTTTTCATAGGTTGGGTACGAGACCATCGCCAGGATTTCCCCGGTTTGGGGGTTAATGGCGATGATCACGCCGCTGGTGGAGCGGATGGTATTAAGATAAGTGTTCCAAAAATTGATTTCGTTGATCAGGATCGACTCGGCCGCGCTTTGCAAACGCGTGTCCAGGGTCAGCTTGATGTTATCTCCCGGTTCGGGCGGCACGGGCGGCTCAACGTCGCGCAATACCTGGCCGCCGACGTCCACTTCCGCCACCCGCAAACCATTGCTTCCTCCTAATATGCTCTGAAAGAAACGTTCCGCTCCAGCATAACCAACCTTGTCGCGGTTGGCCACAAAACCACGTTCGACGTAATAGTCTTCTTCAGCTTCGGAGATCGGACCCTGGAAGCCCACTACCGCCGCGGTCAGTGAGCCGGTCGGATAATCGCGCACTGACTCGATCTCGATCCCCACGCCAGGCCAATCGACGGATTTCTCCATGATAACCATAGCCAGATTCTGGTCAATGTCGCAGGTGATTCTGACCGGCTCGTAGGGTGCGAAGGTGGTACCATGCTCGACGATCTGGGTGATGCCGTGATCCGAGCGGCACGGCGCGTAGGGGTTTTCAGTGGTTACTTCGCTCCGGTTAATCGGCACCTTAATCAACTGCGAGAGCTGCCGCAATATCTCCTGCGTTGCGCCGGCGTCATCGGGCAAGCTAGCGGGCGTGATGATTACATTATAGGAAGCGATATTTTGCGCCAGGACATAGTTATTGCGGTCCAAAATGATGCCGCGCTGCGCCGGGGTGTTGATCTCTCTAATACGGTTCTCCTCTGCCTGGGCCGACCATTGCGGACCTTGTACGATTTGGAGATTAAACAAACGGAACGTATAATACAGGAATACAATGCTAACCAGGCCGCCAAAAAGGAATATTCGCCAGATCTCCACGGTGTTGCGCAGCGTGCCGTTACCGTTTACTTTTTGCATAACTGTTAATCATAACGCAAAATCACCACTATAGCTCAATCTCCTCAGGGTACAGCCAGTTCGCCAGGTCGGTGAGGAGGGCGTACATGGGTATGGCGGCAGCGAGATTCAGGAGCGCGCTTGGCAGTGTGATGATGTTGAAGGCTTCAAGGATAGGAATGTCGGCCCCATTGAACCGCAGATAAAAGACGGTGATCGCCTGGGTGATGATCGTTCCGAAAAAGGCTGCGGCGAGCGTGGCTAACAACCTGATTTGCCAAACCCTTTGCCGCAGCAGCAGTGCCACGCCCGTTGCGAGCAGGTAGCCGGGCAATACCGCGCTGACCGGCATCGCCGAGGCAAAACTCACCAGCAAGCCCCCAATGATGCTCCATTGCCAGGCGGAGGTAACCCGCTCCTGGACTGCCCAGGCAACCAGCGCCAGGAGGATCAGATCGGCCGTCCCGAAAAGCAGGGGGACGCGGCTGACGACCGCAGACTGCAGCATAACCAGCAGACCCAGAACGGGTAGAGCGATTAGAGTAGCCATGTGTGCTTAATGGAGCGACCGGGATGCATGAGTTTTAGAGGAGAGGTGGACAAGTAACACAGGTAGACAGGTAAACAGGTACACAGGGTAGAGATGATGCACCTTGTGTACTTATATACTTGTTTACTTCTCCCTCCTTATCAAGGGGGGCTGGGGGGGATTCTGTGCGGCTGAGCATTTGAGGTACGGATACCATCGTCAGGGGGCCGGGAGGAGGGGGGCAACGTCTACCGGGCGGAAATTGGTGACGACCAGGACGATATTGAGCTTCGAGAAATCCACTATCGGTTGCACCGAGGCGGTTTGGTACAGATCAAAAGGGCGCTTGCGCACTCCCGTAATTTGCCCGATCAGGATGTTCGCGGGGTAATTGCCGCCCAGGCCCGAGGTGAGCACCAGGTCCCCTGTATCGACGGTGGCATCCTGGGGGATGAGCTCCAGCTCGACCTCGCCGGTGATTGAGCCGCCCAGCATGGCTTCGGCCCCTGATTCTTGTAAACGGATGTTTATGGAGATGCCGGGATCGGTGATCAGCTGTACCGTCGCTGCGTTGGCGATAACTTCCGAGATCCGCCCAACCAGGCCCTGCTGAGAAACCACGGGCATTCCCCGCCGTAAGCCGTCATCGGACCCGCGGTTGATATGCACGTAACGCATGAAAGGATTGGGGTCCCGTCCGATCACGGTCGCTGACATATATTGTGGATCGGGATGGGCTCGGGCGAAATCCAGCAGCGCCGAGAGCACTTCCAGCTCGGCATTTTTCTGCTGCAGTTCGATATTTTGAGATTGCAGCCGGGCGTTTTCGGCCTCTAACTGGGCGATGCGCTGGTTTAAGCGGGCCAGATTGCGCGGCGCTGTGATGAAGTCCTGGATAGCCTGGTAGCGGACGGCAAACCAGGTCTGCGCATCCACGAGGGGAGCCAACGCCACCCGCGTTAACGGCGTCAGGTACCCGCCCAGAGCCAGCAGCAGGATGCCGAGCACCAGGAAGGACAGGATAAGAGATGGGAAGGAGATCAGGGATTTCATCAGGTCGAGAACTAAGCGTGGCGCGTGCTGCCGCGCTCCAGTCCGACAAGCAGGTGTCTTAAATTATCGTAATCTTCTAAGATCATACCCGCGCCGCGCGCCACACAGGTCATCGGGTCTTCGGCAACCCAGACCCGTACGTGAAGTTCTTCGGTCAAGCGCCGGTCAAGTCCGCGCAATAGTGCGCCGCCACCGGCCAGGCAAAGGCCGGTTTCCATCAGATCGGCAACGATTTCCGGCGGGGATTCGTCGATCGCGTCTTTAATCGTGTCGATAATCGTCTGTACCGAGCCGGAGATGGCTTCGCGCAGTTCTACCGACGAGACCTCTACGGCGTCCGGGAGGCCGGTGACCAGGTTTCGACCACGCAACGGCATGATCATTTCTTCGTTAAGATGGTAGGCGGATCCGATCTGGATCTTGGCCTGTTCAGCCATGCGCTCGCCGATCAGCAGATTGTACTTGTTGCGCATAAATTGCACAATATCTTCATCCATTTCGTCACCGGCGACCCGCAAAGAGCGGGAAATCACCACGCCACCCATCGATAGAGCTGCGACTTCAGTGGTTCCTCCGCCGATGTCCACCACCATGCTGCCGCGAATCTCCGCAATGGGAAGTCCGGCCCCCAGCGCCGCAGCAACCGGCTCTTCGATCAAGCCGACTTCGCGCGCTCCCGCCGACATGGCGGCATCATAAACGGCTCGTTTCTCCACTTCGGTGACGCCCGAGGGGATGCCGATAACCACCCGCGGGCGCGGCACCGGCACGATGCTCTGCTGGTGCGCTTTACCAATGAAGTATTCCAGCATCGCTTCGGTGATCTCGAACTCTGAGATGACCCCATCCCTCAGCGGGCGTACCGCGATGATGTTTGCCGGTGTGCGCCCGACCATTTCCTTGGCTTCGAGACCGATCGCCTTTGGTTCTCGAGTACGTTTATCAATCGCTACCCAGGACGGTTCGTGGATGACGATACCTTTGCCACGAACATTGACCAGGGTGTTGGCTGTGCCAAGATCAATGCCGATGTCTAGTGAGAAGAACCCCAGAAGCCAGTTGAGGGGATTGAAAGCCAAATTGGGCTCCTTTGTCCTTGATTTGAAGGTGTCCAGGTCATGTTCACATCCTCACCGTAACCAGGCATCCGTACTCGAGTACCATTCGCACCCGCAAAGTCAGGTGGGATTATACCATCAGGCAATCAGGCAACCGAACAACTATTCCCTGATCAACTAATCGACTTGTTGCCTAATCAACTTTCTTCCTGACAAAATCCGAACAATCGGCTTGCAAACTGCGAAAGGGTACCGCAATTACGGTATAATGGCCTTCCTCTTAGATGAATCATTCTTGATCTTGAACGGAGGTGCCAGGTAAAGTTAATCGAACGGGAGAGATAGCGCAAGGACCGGGATTATCCTGGTTGACGAGGATGAGGGTTCCCCACTGCGAAGTGGGGCTAACCGGAGAACCTGCAGGTTGCCCACCTGAGGACCGGGAAAATCGAGAGATCAGCGGAAGCCCTCTGGGCCAGCCACGGCCCAAATTCTTTCCCTCCAACT
>DATCIL010000555.1:0-2517 GCA_036507795.1 Anaerolineales bacterium
GCGGATGGGGCGCCACTACCCTTTCAATGAGAAAAAGTGAAGCTGGATAGGTCAATGCTCAGCAGACTTAATAGCATTTGAGATTGTTGCGGATCTGCCCAGCCCGCCTGATCATTTCTCAAGAGCCAAAGGCCTTCATCGATCCATGCACATAAGAGCAGATCATCCCAGGCCTGCTTTTCTCCTTCGGTGAATTGAACATGCTGAGTATAGCTATCGAGAAAAACAGACCATTCTGAGCGTGTAAAAAGTCGACCCGGCCCCTGTCCTTCATTATGGAAAAGGAGCGCGGCTATTGCCAGATCGTAAAGGCGCGGAATATAGGCTGCGTTATCAATATCCACCAGAATGGGTGAATTATTGTTTGGATAAATGAGATTAGAGGCTTTATACTGGACTTTGGCCATTTTTATGGAGTGATGGGATGGCATGAGCCACCTGTGGTAATGTAGAGTTTACCCAACTACCTACCCAGGAGGACACCATGCCAAGCCCATCACCAGAGATTATACAATTACTCTCGGTTTTTTCGATTGCATTCACAGGGCCGACTTTCGCAAAAGGGTTGGTACTTATCATCGGCACGATACTGACTCCCGGTCGCCGTACGGTGACAGCCGCGCTACGAATGATGGGGCTGGGAAGCGATAAGCACTTTAGCAACTATCACCGGGTGTTGAACCGGGACTGCTGGTCACCCTGGGTGGTGAGCAAGATATTGCTGGGCTTGATCATTTTGTTTTTCCTGCCCGCTGGAACGCCATTGATTCTGGCCATTGATGAAACCCTGGAGCGGCGAAGGGGCAAGCAGATCAAGTACAAAGGTTGGTTCCGAGACCCGATTCTTTCGACCAAAGAGCGAGTAGTCACAGCCTTGGGCATTCGCTGGATATGTCTGGCAGTGGTGGTGCCAGTACCTTGGAGCCAACGAACATGGGCGTTGCCCTTCATGACCGTTCTGGCTTTGGGAGAGAAAACCAGCGCCAAACTCAACCAGCGCCACCGCACGATTGTCCAGTGGGCCGAATACATGCTTGACAAGGTGCGGCGTTGGCAACCAGAGCGGGAGATCATCCTGGTTGGTGACGGCAGTTATGCTGCGATCGTACTGGTGCAGCGCTGTCAACGGCTCAAGAAGTCGGTTCAACTGGTCTCTCGCTTACGCCTGGATGCCCGTCTGTTTGACTTTCCAGGCCCACAATCCAAGGGTAAACGCGGCCCAAAGCCCCAGAAAGGCGCCCGCCAGCCCAAACTCTCCCAACGGCTGAAAGACCCGCAAACGGTCTGGAAAAAACTCAAGGTTATCCTGTATGGTAAAGAGCACGAGATCGAATTCGTCACGGGCGTATCGCTATGGCACACTCCGGGGCAAGCCCCAGTTCCTCTGCGTTGGGTGTTGGTGCGCTGTCTTGAAGATAGCTTCGAACCAGCCGCTTTCTTCTGCTCCAATACTCAGGCCTCTGCTAAACAGATTATCGTCTGGTTCTGCTTGCGCTGGAATATCGAGATCACCTTTGAAGAACTACGCGCTTGCCTCGGCTTTGAAACCCAGCGCCAGTGGTCTGACCGGGCCATTGAGCGCACCACCCCCTGTCTCTTCGGCCTCTTCAGCCTGGTGGTGCTCATGACCAAGGTGCTCCACCCAGAGAATTTGCCTGTGCGCCCAACAAGTTGGTACAAGAAAGATGGCGCGACCTTCAGCGACGCGTTGGCGGCTGTGCGCAACCACTTATGGAGCCGCTCCAATTACAGCAGGTCGCCCCAAAGCCCCGACCTGTTCCTGATTCCGCAGGTTGCCCTGTTTTCCCTGCTGGATTCAGCCTGCTACTCTTCATAAATTGGCCAAAGTCCAGATATCTACATTCACCTGGATTGTCTTGCTATGTTGAATCTCCATGCCCAGGCTGGGTTCGTCAGCAACAGCGGCGCGGGACTTCATTCCCATCTCCATTGCCTGAAAAGGCATGCGTGGCCTTTCTTCATCGAATGTGCCTTCCATAAAGTCATACACGCCCAGAAGTTTGACGCCCAATGCCGCCGCGACCTTCTCGGCTTTCACCTTCCCTTTGGCAATTGCAGATTCAAGTCCGCGCTCCTGGGCAGACTCTTCGGGATATTTCCATTCAATCCGTTCGAGGATCGCGTTCTTTTGAGTTGCGATAATATCCAGCAGATCGGCAATTTGTTCGACCTTCTCAGATCTGATTCGTAGACGATAGATCGCGCTGGATGATTTGAGCACTGTACCGCTTGAGGATTCAATGTGAACGCCCAATAACTGTACCGCTTGAGAGCTCAGCCCAAAGCTGGTCAGCGCTTCGACGAGCTGGCTCACCTCTCTGGCTTTTTTCATGGCTTCGTTGCCACTGACGACAGACGAGCCGCGCACGGTCACGAACAGGTTGGCATGAGATGCAAAGATTTCCTCACGATGGGTTGCCGAAACTTTGATCGTATCTGGTTTAGTATCCATATATTAACTCCTCTTTGTCATTGCGAGCCGTAGGCGAAGCAACA
>DATCIL010000556.1:0-2952 GCA_036507795.1 Anaerolineales bacterium
GCCCTTTTATAAGAGTTATTATGAATGCTGACCTTGTTTTCTACAATGTACGAACGGTCAGAGCTTGCCTGTACAATAGGACAGACTTAACCGCATCTTCCCGGTTGCTTAAGCGACGTTTTAAGCTGCATTCTTATGCAGGCGTCGCCCGCAACCGAGAAGCTACCTGGGAAGTTCCAGAATAAAATATAATTTAGTTGAAGGATTGGGAGAGTGATTTATGGCAAAACCAACCCAACATATCTTTGCCGTGTCCGACGCCACCGGAACTACCGCCGAACGCGTCGTTCGCGCCGCGCTGACCCAATTTGATGAATCAAACGTGTCGATCAAGCGATATGGAGGCGTGCGCCAGTCCGGTCAAATCCATAAGATTGTGGAAGAAGCCTCGAAAGCAGGTGGGTTCATTGTCCATACCTTCGTAACAGAGGAGTTGCGCAGGGTAATTCTGAATGAAGGGCGGGCCTGGAATGTGGCCACTTTTGACCTGATGGGTCCGCTCCTCGCACGCCTGTCAGAGATGCTGTCAGCTGCACCGCGCTCTGAGCCGGGGATGTCATACCTGGATTCCAGTTATATGCAGCGCATTAATGCCATCGACTTCACGGTGCGTCACGACGACGGGCGAAATGTCCACGATATCGATCGAGCCGAGATTGTGCTTGTCGGTATATCGCGAACTTCTAAGACGCCGTTAAGCATTTACCTGGCTTACCGGGGATGGCGGGTGGCAAATGTACCGATCGTGCTGGGCATCGATCCCCCGCCCGAGCTGTTCGACCTTCCCAGAAAACGGGCGGTAGGGCTGGTGGTAAAACCCGAACGGCTGATGGAATTAAGGAAAGCCCGTGCTCAAAAGTTGGGCACAACCCCGCGCGGATATGCGGATCTGGAGTATGTTCGCCAGGAAACGGTGTATGCCTATCAACTATTCGAGCGCCGGCGCGACTGGCCCCTGGTAGATGTAACCACCAAGTCAATTGAGGAAGCGGCCGCCGAAGTGGTCGCTCTGTTGGGTCACTCCTTTGAACACCCGGATCCTCTGGGAATGTAACTGTCTTGATCTCCCCTTGATGTTCTCATTAAAGGCAGTGAAGCCGCCCTAATCGCTAACCAAAAAGGCTATCAAGGCCTCGATCTCACTCTCGTTCAATTCGAGGTCAGGCATCTCGGTGTCCGGCCTCAGCGAAGTGGGATCGCTCAACCAACTCTGTAGAAATTCCGGACTGGCAGAATAGCTCGTCAGGTTTGGACCCATGCCGAGATGCATGTCGCCGATCGAATTGGTCTGCGCATGGTCATGGCAGGTGAGGCACCCTTTTGCGATGAACAAAGCTTCGCCAAGCTCCGCTTGGGAAGGCGGCGTATCGGTATGTAGATCAGGATCTGCCGGACGGCCTGAAGCTGAAGCAAACCCGGCAGCGCTGACGATGACACCGACAAGCATCGTCGCTATTGACCAGCGTGCTCTTCGGCGGAAGCCGATCACGAATGATCCCAGCGTCGCAAGAACACCGATAACAGCGACAACCATCGGGAGCGAAACCTGGGATGTCGTGCCGGCGGGCCTAGAATTTGATGTGGCCATCACAGTCAAAGGCGGCATGGGCTGATCCATCGTAAAGGCCTGGATGGACCACGTCCAATTTCCAGCAGCTGGAAAGTTGAGTTCAGCGGAATAATGACCTGGTTGTCCGTCGGGTACTGCTTCCACCATAAACGCCTCGCGGGTTTTCAGATTCTTTACAGATACTGTAGGAATAAGGTCTCCCATTGGGTGATTTCCGTGTTGGCGCACGGTGAAGCCGATTTTCAACGGTTCTCCGGCGATCACCTGAGCTGGCAAATCATCCAGCGTTATCACGGCCCAACCTCCGGCGAACGCCGGAGCGAAGGAAGCAATAGCGGCAGCGATAGTCACGAGAATCCAAAAATACTTCGAGGCTACAATCATTTTCCAATTTATGATTTTCATAGAATCTCATCCTTGGTGATCGGCTTATCTGTTAACCTGTACACCGGCCAATGATCTAAGGTTCCTTCTGAGAATGGATCACAATTGTAACAAATGGCTTTATCTCGGAAGCACTGCGCCTGATGTAAGTTAGGTGATCCATCGTGCAGACCCTCGAGTCCGTTCGACAATTGGCGGGAAAAAAAGAGGGCCTCTTTCGAAACCTTTATAAATCCACTGGATAGTATCGCCCGTATATAAGTTTATCAGTAGTCTCCAACCCAGCATTCCAACGAGACAGAAGACCAACAACCCAAGTTGTCGTGCGGCACTCGGTATCCCTGTGTGGCTGCACCTACCGTTCTGCTTTCTCCGATACGTCAAGGCATAGACTCTGCGACGCTTTACGCCAGGCTGTTTTGCAGCCTACAGTAAAGGAGGTGAGATCCTTTGACAGTAGATCTCTGGATGGGCATAGCGGGGACGATGGTCATATGGGTGGTCAGCGCCGCTCTGGCCATTGTTTTTGGTTTATTCCTGGCGGCCGGGTCCTTAAGCCTCCACCGGGTGGTTCATCTCCTCGCGCGTACTGGCGTTAATGTCACGCGCGGTGTGCCGACCAGCGTCCTGGTGATCGTGGCCGGAATGGGTATGCTGCGCATCTCCAACACCCCCGAGCTCCCCTACGTTTATCCAGGTACTCCGGCCGCTTTTCAGCACATTGCCTGGGGGATTGTACTGGCACTGGCCTTTGGGTCGGCCGGCCACCTGGCTGAGATCTTCTCTGCCGCTCGTTCAACTCTGGGACAGTACAGGCTGGAGCAGATGACGGTCTTAGGCCTATCCCGCTTGGGGCGCATGGCCCTGCTGGTCCGCGAGTGTGCGGCGGTAGCCCTGCCTCCCACCGGCGCGCGCATGGTGCACCATCTTCACAATACAGCTTTCGCGGCGCTCTTTCCGGTCACAGACCTGTTTGGTTTTGTCCAGGGACAATCGAG
>DATCIL010000557.1:0-4286 GCA_036507795.1 Anaerolineales bacterium
AAACGAGGCCGGGATGACGGCCAAGAGCGCTTGGGCGTGCTGATCGCTGCCCACATGGATGAGGTTGGATTTATGCTCACCCACAGCGAAGGGGAGGGCATTTTCCGCTTCGAAACTGTGGGTGGTCTGGATGAGCGCCAGCTGGCCGGTAAAGCCGTATGGGTGGGCAGCCAGCACGTCCCCGGCGTGATCGGCGCCAAGCCCATTCACCTGACCACTTCGGATGAACGCAAACGTAGCATATCGATTGACAATTTACGCATTGATATGGGCCCAGGCAATAACGCCAAGGTCAAAGTGGGCGATCGGGCGACCTTCGCCACTCCCTTCGCTAGACTGGGACCCAGCCTACGCGCCAAGGCGCTAGACGATCGCCTGGGCGTGGCAACTTTAATCGAATTGGTAAAAAATGCTCCCGAAAACGTCGACCTTTTGGTCGCTTTCACCGTTCAGGAAGAGGTCGGTTTGCGGGGGGCCCGCGTAGCCGCCTATTCTTTCAGCCCAGATCTCGCTTTCGCCATCGACTCGACCCCGGCCCTGGATCTCCCCGCCTGGGAGACCGCAGATGACCCGCTTCAAGCCAATGCCCGCTACAATACACGCCTGGACGCTGGTCCAGCTATCTATATCGCCGACGGTTCCACCCTCTCGGATCCCCGCCTGATCCGCCATCTGGTGGAGACCGCCGAAGAGTTGGGGATACCTTACCAGTTTCGCCAGCCGGGCGGCGGTGGCACGGATGCTGGAGCGATTCACCTCTCCCGGGCAGGTATTCCCAGCGTATCCGTTTCGGTGCCCGGACGCTACGCACATACTGCCGCCGGGATCGTGCGCCTGTCCGACTGGCAGCACACCTTAACCCTCCTGCACGCCGCCCTCAGTCGTTTGACCTCCGACATCCTCGATTTGGAGCGCAGATAAATGATCCCCCTCATCAAGAAGCTCGTGGAAACCACTGGTCCGTCCGGTTATGAATTTCAGATCCGGGACATCATCAAAGCCGAGGTCGCCGGTCATGTGGACCACAACATGCGCGTCGACGCCCTGGGCAACTTGATCGCCACCAAAGGAGCGCAGAGCGATGAGGGTCTGCGGATCATGCTGGCAGCTCATATGGATGAGATTGGTGTGATCGCCACGCATATAGATGAAAATGGGTTCATTCGCTTCAGCCCCATTGGTGGAGTACAGCCGCATACGTGCATGGGCGGACGCGTCAAATTCATGGACGGCACCCACGGCGTAATCGGTTACGAAAGGCTCGAGAACACCAATAAGCTGCCCACCTTCGAGCAAATGTTCATCGATGTGGGCGCCGCCAGCCGGGATAACTGCCCGGTGAGAGTCGGCGATATCGGTGCGTTTGATCGGGATTTTTCTGAGGTTGAGGACCGGCTGGTCTCAAAAGCGATGGATGACCGCATCGGCGTGGCTGTTCTGGTCGAAACTATGCGCCAGTTAGACAAGTCTCCCCACCAGCTCTTCTTTGTCTTCAGCGTGCAGGAGGAAGTCGGTTTGCGCGGCGCTACCACCGCCGCCTTCGGACTGGATCCCGACATCGGCATCGCTGTAGACGTTACCGCTACTGGAGATACTCCAAAAGGGCTAAAGATGGAAGTGAGCCTGGGGAAGGGCCCGGCGATTAAAGTTCGCGACGGTGGGATGCTCTCAGACCCGCGCGTAGTCGCCTGGATGGTGGCGACTGCCGAAAAGGCCAAGATACCTTACCAGATGGAAGTCCTGGAACGCGGCACAACAGACGCCCGCGCCATGCAGCTCGCCCGCGCCGGCGTACCCGCTGGCTGTGTTTCCATTCCCTGCCGCTATATCCACGCTCCTTCCGAGATGGTCGATTACGGCGATGTTATGAATGCGGTGAAACTACTTTTAGCGATGCTCAGCCAGCCAGTCCAATTAGACTAGACCTTCGTGCAAAACCTTGCGAAGGTTGGATTTCCGGACCACCGCATGGACGTAAAACCTTCGCAAGGCTCTCTGCAGACCAGTTTTGCACCAGAGATCATATTAGAACCTGAAAATGAACATAATTTTGCTCTTCTTCCGGCTGATTAAAACAACCTGGCTCTGCCTGGCGCCGGCCCTGCTGCTTGCGGCGTGTTCCGAGCTGCCGATCTCTGGAGGGACGATTACGCCGGAGCCCTCGCCAACCGCGACGAGCACGCCAGCTCCGACACCAGAACTGACGCGGACGCCCGCCCGCCCTGCCACGGTACGCATTTGGGTTCCACCCCAATTCGATCTCCTAAACAATACGCCAGCCAGCCGGATTCTCGAGGCGCGCCTGAATGAATTCACCACCCGCCGATCCGGCATCTCGGTAGAGGTTAGAGTAAAGGCTTTGACCGGTCCTGGAGGCATCCTGGATTCACTGACTACCGCCAACGCAGCTGCGCCCTTAGCCCTGCCCGATCTTGTTCTTGTGCCGCGACCGATCCTTGAAACTGCTGCTTTGAAGGGATTGCTCTTTCCCATCGACAACATGGTCAGTCCATTAGATGATGGAGACTGGTACAGCTTCGCTCAACAACTGGCGCATTTGCAGAACAGCACTTTCGGATTGCCCTTTGCCGGAGATGCTCTGATTCTGGTTTATCGCCCCGCAGTCATTGAAGAACCTCCCAGAGGCTGGGCCCCTGCCCTCGAGAATTCAAACCCACTGATCTTCCCGGCCGCCGATGAGCAAGCTTATTTCACCTTAACCGAGTATATGGCTGCCGGTGGAAAAACCCAGGATGAAGAAGGTCGACCGATCCTGGAAGCAGGACCCTTGACGGAGGTTCTGGCTTTCTACCAGGCCGCGGAAACCGCCGGGGTAATGCCTTTCTGGTTAACACAGTATGCTACGGACCAACAAGCCTGGGACGCTTACAGTGAAGCCCAGTCTAATATGGTGATTACCTGGAGCTCTCGCTTCTTAAGCGAGCTTCCGGTAGATTCCGCCGCCTTACCCATCCCCACACCGGAAGGCTCGCCATTCACCCTGGCAAACGGCTGGGTCTGGGCGCTGTCAAATCCCCAGGTTGAACGCCATGCCAGCAGCATCGAACTGGCCGAATTCCTTACGGCCAGTGATTTCCTCTCCAGGTGGACGGCCGCAGCCGGTTACCTGCCGCCCCGATCCTCCGCCCTGGAAGGCTGGTCAAACACAACCCTACAGAATCTGGCTGAAGAGGTGGCGCGTTCGGCGCATATTTTTCCGCCTACCGATGCGATGAGCGCTCTCAGCCCAGCGCTTCAACAAGCCGCCCTGGAAGTACTCAAAGAGCAGATGGATCCCGAAACCGCCGCTCAGGAAGCCATCGAGTTGGTTGAAGAACCCTAAATCAGGCCGGTTATCACGGCTTGACGCATTGGCAAGGCAGTGTTATCATCCGACCCGGAGAGACATGATAAATGCCAGATGATAAATTCCTCGAGCAGTCGCCCGAGACGAGGGTAGAAAGCTCCCGGATAAATAACTTTGGGGAAACAGATGCGGCCTCCGGAACTGAAACAGGCCAGGAGGGCCGCATTTTAATTCTCTGGGACCAGCTCTCGCAATTCGGAATGCCGGAATCGGCGCTGCGGCTTGGCACGCATCTGCTCTCGTTATCCCTGGTGTTACTCGTTGTTTGGGTAATGCGCGAATTCTACCTGCGGGCTCAAACGTCAACGCTGCCGCGCGAGGCTGCTCAGGCCGCTTCCCTGCCTACGCCAACGCCATCTCCCCTTCCTCCTGATCTGCCGCCTTTCGGTGAACCAGAAAGCGTTTTCCTGGCCGGGATTCCCCGGTTCGCCTTGATGCATACGGTAATTCCTTCCCGGCCGCGCACCGACGTGATCACCTATACGGTCCAGGCTGGCGATACCGTTTTCGGCATCGCCGAGAAGTTCGGGATCAAGCCGGAGACCGTCATGTGGGGAAATACATTTATTCTGGGCGATAACCCACACTTTCTAAGCCCCGGCCAAGATTTGAACATCCTCCCGGTAGACGGGGTCTATCACAAATGGTCTGCTGGCGAAGGTTTGAACGGAGTCGCCCAAGGATATGGGGTTGAAGCCGAGGACATTATTAACTGGCCGGGAAACCATTTGGATCCGGAGACGATAGGAGATTATTCCAATCCCAATATTGAGCCCGGCACATTCCTGATAGTCCCCGGCGGCGAACGCCAATACATTAATTTCGCTCCCCGCATCACCAGGGACAACCCCTCGGTGGCTAAATTCATTGGCCCAGGCGCCTGCGACGTCGCAATCGATGCCCTGTATGGAGCCGTTGG
>DATCIL010000558.1:0-7329 GCA_036507795.1 Anaerolineales bacterium
ACGATCCGCTTTGTTCTTAGCCAGCCGGACGAAACGGTCATCCCGGAGATCATGGTGATCCCAATGCGGGAGACCTCCTGGCCATAATGAGCTCTCCTGCGGTTTTCCTGGATAAGGACGGCACGCTTATCGAGAATGTGCCCTATAACATCGATCCTGCTTTGATTCGGCTGGCGGATGGCGCGCTGCAGAGCTTGGATCTTCTTCAGCAGGCCGGATACCAGGTAATTGTAGTGTCCAACCAATCGGGAGTCGCCCGGGGATACTTCGGGGAGCGAGACCTGATCCCGGTCGAAAGCCGATTACGCCAGCAATTGGCCGAGGGCAGTGTCGCCCTTTCCGGTTTTTACTACTGCCCCCATCACCCGGAAGGCGCTTTGCAGCTATATAGCAGGGAATGCGTGTGCCGCAAACCAAAGCCAGGCATGTTGTTCGAAGCAGCGCGCCATCATCGCATTAATTTATCTACCTCCTGGCTGATCGGCGATATTCTTGATGACATTGAATCTGGTAACAGGGCCGGCTGCAGGACGATTTTGCTCGACAACGATCATGAGACTGAATGGAGGATTACCCCCTTGCGGCGACCGGATTTCATCGTACAGAATTTGTTAGCGGCCGCAGACGTTATTCTGCTTACAGAAAAATCTGCTCTTGCAAATGCTCAGCCGCCGTCCTCGGTGGCATCTCACCCCTCAGCTGCTCAGCCGCCGGGGACGGCGGCGTCTCACCCCTATGGAACTTTAGCGGATGGTGAACATGAACGCTAATCTGCTTAATATTATCGATGCCTTTGCCGATCGCAAATTGCTGGTGATCGGCGAGGCGATGCTGGATAGCTACATGGAAGGTACTGCCGAGCGCTTGTGCCGGGAAGCGCCTGTGCCGGTTGTTGCCATCAACGGACGCATCTATGTTCCCGGTGGAGCGGCGAACGCCGCAGTTAATGTGCGCAGTCTGGGCGGCGAGGTCGTATTTCTATCGGTGACCGGCGATGACGCGGAAGGGGATTTGCTGCGCCAGTCTCTTGAAGAGCGAGATGTGTCCACCGAACAACTGCTCAGCTTGCCGCAGCGCGGGACACTGTCCAAGCAGCGAATCATCGCCGCCTCTCAGATGGTGGTCAGATTCGACCAGGGGTCCACAAATCCTCTGGAAAGCGAAACCGAACAGGCTTTTATCCAGCGGCTGCAAAGCCTGTTCTTCGAGTGTGATGCGGTCATCGTCTCGGACTATGGCTATGGGGTAGTGACGGCGCGAGTGATTAAAGCCTTAGAGCAGCTTCAGAGGAGAGACCCGCATTTGGTAGTGGTCGATTCGAAGCGCCCGCAGGCTTTCCACAGCATTAACATCACGGCCATCAAGCCGAATTACGAGGAAGCGCTGCAGCTGTTAGGGCTGAAAAAGGTTTGCGATGATGCAGAGCGGGTCCACCAGATGGAGGAGCAGGGAAGGAAAATCCTGGACTTTACCGGCGCTCAAATTGCCGCGGTTACATTGGACCACAAGGGAGCGTTAATTTTCCACCACGGCGACGATACGCCATACCGGACCTACGCTAAGCCCGAGCCGAATTCGCGGGCGGCCGGAGCCGGTGATACCTTTGTGAGCGCACTGGCGTTAAGCTTGGCGTCTGGGGCTCACGTGGAGAACGCTGCCGAGCTGGCTTCCGCAGCGGCCTCTATTGTCGTGTCCAAAAATGGGACTGCGGCTTGCTTCGCAGAAGAGCTGCGCGACAACTTTTCCACCAGCGAGAAGTTTGTCACCGATGTGTTCCAGTTGGCCGCGCGGGTGGCTTCCTATCGGCGAGCAGGTCGGAAGATTGTCTTTACCAACGGATGTTTCGATATCCTTCACCGCGGTCACATCACTTACCTCAACCGCGCCAAGGCGCTTGGGGATGTGCTGATCGTCGGGCTCAATTCAGATGACAGCGTGCGGCGCCTGAAAGGACCCAATCGACCGATCAATTCCCTGGAAGACCGGGCCCAAATTTTGGCGGCGCTGAGCTGCATCGACCACATCGTTTCGTTTAACAGCGATACGCCGCGTGAGTTGATCAGGGTAATCCGGCCGGACATCTTTGTCAAAGGCGGGGATTATACTCGCCAAACACTCCCGGAAGCATCGCTGGTGGAAGAACTGGGCGGAGAGGTGGAAATTCTCCCGTATCTGGAAAATCACTCGACCACCAGCATCATCGAAAGGATCCGAAATGAAATTTGAAAAAGAATGGCAGAAAGCCAAAAATATCTTGTGCATACGGCTCGATTCTATTGGAGATGTCCTGATGACCACGCCGGCCGTACGTGCTTTAAAGGAGAGCCTGCCAGGCCGGCGGATCACTTTGCTGACTTCTCGATCAGGAGCCGGAATTGCGCCGCTTATTCCGGAGGTAGACGAAACCATCCCATATGATGCGCCGTGGATGAAAGCCACTCGGCCGCGGGTCACCAGCGATGAGGAATTCAAAATGATTAACCGGCTCTATTGGAGCGGCTTTGACGCTGCCGTCATCTTCACGGTTTTCAGCCAGAATCCGCAGCCGGCTGCATTTCTGGCTTACATGGCTGAAATTCCATTGCTGCTGGGATATTCTCGGGAAAATCCCTACCAGCTGCTTACCAATTGGGTGCCGGAGGTGGACGACTTCGGCCAGCCGGATATGCGTCATGAGGTCCGCCGGCAGCTCGACCTGGTCGCCACGATTGGCTGCCATCCGAAGGACGAGCGCCTCTCCCTGGAAGTGCCTCAAAGAGCCGTAAGCCGGGTTCTGCAGATGCTGGCAGACATGGGATTAAATCTGAACCGGCCTTGGGCCATCATGCATCCCGGAGCAACCGCGCCCTCCCGCTGCTATCCACCGCAGCACTTCGCCGCAGCTGCCGAGCAACTTGCCTCGGATTATGATATCCAGATTGTATTTTCTGGAGTCCGAACGGAAAGTGAAATCGTCGAGGAGATTCGCACAAGTATGCAGGTCAATTCATTTTCCGTAGCGGGTGCGCTAAATATTAAGGAATTCTCTGCCCTGGTATCGCTCGCGCCCCTCTTGATCTCGAATAATACGGGTCCGGCACATATTGCCGCAGCGACAGGCACGCCGGTGGTCGATTTATACGCCCTGACCAACCCGCAACACACTCCCTGGATGGTGCCGAGCAGGGTGCTCTATCACGATGTGTCCTGCAAGTTTTGTTACAAGAGTGTTTGCCCCATGGGACATCATGATTGCCTGCGTTTGGTCTCACCGGGAACCGTTGTCCAGGCTGCCCTCGAATTGCTGAATGAGGCAAACCTGATGAAGAGGCAAGAAGCACGTACCTTAAGCCTCACTTAGATGATCATCTTCCGGATTTCAGGAAAACGGTCGCTCAGTCAGATCACTACATTCGACTGGGATCGGTATCCTTCCTAAACAAAAGAGCTGAGGATGGAATTTGAATTTCCGGCCAAAGGATGCTCGGGCGAGTTATAAGTCAAGAGGACGTGAAAAGCTGTCCGCAATAATTGCCCTGGGAGCAGCCGCCTTAGGCAGCTGGACGGTAGCTTTTCTCATGGCTATGCTTTGGGCTCTCCAAACGCTGCTCTTTGCACTACAGCGCTTGTGGCATACCAGCCGGAGATTGGATCACGTCCTGGAAATGTTGGTTACTTCCATCTTCATTCCCCCACTGTCGGTCCTTTGGCGCCTCTATGGCGCAGCCAATTTTGGAGTGTTCTTCTTTTGATAATCTCCTTTTCAATCATGCTCTCACCGCCAAACTGGAGTTTTAGCTCGGCTTAGGGGAAAAAAGAGCGTGTGCTCTAAACGCCAGCTGTGGTAAACCTCGAGCAGATCGATCAATTTGACGTTGCCAAGGTCAGGAAAAAGGGCATGGGCGGCGCGCAGGCGCGCCACTGGGCCAACCCCAACCACGCACATGCCGGCGGCTAGACCAGCCTTTACGCCAGCTTCGCTGTCCTCGACAACCAGGCATTGGCGCGGTTTCACCCTTAGAGAAGAGGCAGTGTAAAAAAAGATATCCGGCTCTGGCTTCGGTCTGCTGACGCTGGTTCCGTCTCCCATCGCGTCAATGAAGCCCGCGATTCCCAGATGATTGAGCACCGGGCGGACGTTCCGGCTGGACGAGGCCACGCCGATGCGCATGCCGGCCTGGCGCAGTTCCTGGAGGAGTTCCGGCACGCCGGAAAGTATATCCCCCGGTCCGATATTGTTCAGGGATTCAAGAAAATAGGCGTTTTTCATCTTGAGCATCTCGTCCTTTTGCTCTTCTGGAATCGATCTCCCCGCTAATAACACCTCGAGCGATTCCTTGCGGGTCAGGCCCCTCAGTTTTTCATTGTCGTTCCAGGTAAAGGGCAGCCCAAACTCATTGCTGACTTTTTTCCATGAAAGGTAGTGATACTCAACGGTGGCAGTCAACACGCCGTCCATATCAAAAATAACTGCTTTTAACGCCATATTTCCTCCAACTGCTCCTGTTGGCCGGTATTCAGTTTTCTGCGTCCATGATGAAAAGAAAAAGAATAAACTTTCTACAACTATATAATATCTGCCGGTTGCTTTTCCTTCAATAGGGGATATTCCTACAATTTGCCTAGGGATTTCCCTAGAAGCCGTAAGGGAATCTACCCAGGCCGCCAAGGGCAGTCCCTAATATTTTTCCAAAACCAGGTTTACCAGGATGATATACTCCGTTCTCTCGAATCCAAATTCTTGCATGCGGGTAACGCCCTCGGCAAAAATTTGCCGGCAGTGGGAGGGTAATTGATCCATTGGCAGCGACCTAACCGCGGTGGAAAACTCCTGCAGGCCCATTTCCAGTTCTCCTCTGGCAAAGAGCTCTACGGCACGCTCCAATAGGAGGATCAAATCCTCTTGCTGCGGAAACCTGCGCTGCAGTGAGCGTCTTAAGTTATCTACCTGTTGCGCGAACGTAGTGCCGGGATCGGCGAGCAGGCTGCGGGTCAGCTGAATATAGGCAGTTTCCGCATCTAGCAAGCGCGCCAGAGATAAGCCCATCTCTTTCTGGCTGCTCGGGTAGCGGTCGCGGTAAAGGATGTTTAACAGGTCTGGGGCCGCCTGGATGGCCTTAAGCTTTCCGAGGGCCGAAGCGAAGGCAACTTTCAGCCCCATGTCTGTCTCTTCCCGTACGGCATCGAGCAGCAGGGGAATACTCTCTGTGTCATCCAGGCTGCCCAAGGAGCGGGCGACATGCGCGCGGACGGAACGGTAACGCGAGACCTGCAGAGAATGGCGCAGGGCCGGGAGAGCGCTTCCGATGCCAATCCTTCCGAGCCCCCAGGCAGCCATCATGCTCAGAGCGGGATCGTTGCCCTCCAGCACTTCTACCAAGGCATGGACCAGGTGTTCATCTGGGCTGTGGCGGGCGATGGACACCAGCGCCTCAAAGCGCACGTAGAAGCGCGGATCGTCCAGGGATTCCATTAGTTCGTTAACCGTAAGCGGGCTGCGGGATTTGCCGAGCAGCTCGGTTACCGCCACAACCGCGGGTTCTTCTCGGGCAAAATAAAAGCGAATCAGCGAGTCGACTGCCAGGAGCGGGTTGCCGTGGATGAACAGGCCGGCGAATTGGCTGATGCCCAGTTCGCGCTCCGTCTGGATAGAACGCAGGATAAAAGCGCTGAACAGAGGCAGCAGAAAACCAATGGCAAACAGGATTGTGAAAGAGTCGACCCGAAGTCCGAGAAACTGGCCCTCTAGCCCGGAAAAGACATCCAGCAGCCGGCCGCCGAATATCGAGCTAAATCCGCCGATCAGGCCCATCCAGGCGTTATATTGAGAAAGATAGCTTGCTTTGTTCTGGGCGGGCACCATGTTGACGAATAGCAGTCTTCCCGAACCGATCCCCCAGCCGCTGCCTGCCACTCCCTGAAGCAAGGCGATCCCCAGGGCGACCGGTAGGCTGAGCGGCGCCTCGCGCGGTGTCAGATACCACCAAATGGGCAGCGTGGAAATCAGCAGCAGCCCGGTGAGGGCAATCGGCTTGCTTCCGTAGCGGTCGGCCAGCCAGCCCCAAAAATAACTGGAGAGAACGCTGCCGATCAGAGCGCCGGTCTGCAAAAATACCACGCTGCCCGGGCTCAAACCGACCTTTTCCTGCATATACAAAGGTAAGAAAGCAAATACCGGTGCCGTCGCCACCGTCATCAGGCCCAGACCGCCCAGATAACGGAGAAAGCGGCGATCGCGCAAGGGAATCAGCAAATCCCTGTGGCTCTGCAGGGAGGATTTTTCACTCGTGTCCGGAGCGCCGCCGGGAATGTGCGCAGCCAGGTAGATCGAGGTCATGCCAAATAGGATCCCGAGACCGAACAGGATGGAATAACGTTCCAGGCCCAAGGGACGGTTGATAATGTAACCGGCCGCGCTTACCGCCATTAATCCAGCCAGGCTGGCAAATATACTGCTGTTAGCCGAGTACTTGCCTCGAATATCATTCGGAATGTATTCTTGCTGCCAGGGTAACAGCGCCGTCATGGCGGTGGACCGGCTGGCGGCAAAAGCGATGGTGATGGCGCTGACGTAGAGCAGCACCGTGCCCGCGCTGAACCGTGCGGCGATCACAGGCGTGAACAGCAGGCCCGCCGCGAAAAAAGTGCGCAGGCTAAAAGAGTACAAGAAGGTGCGCTTATAACCGAAGCGGGCGACCTGGCGATTGATCAATAGTGAAAGCAAACCCAGGAATGGAAAAACGGCCAGCAGGAAACCGATTTCGGTCCTGTTTAAGCCAAGTTCATTCAGAAAAAGAACGAACGCTGAGCCGAAGAAGGTTAGCTGGATGAAAAATGTGTTTGCGATTTCATAAGCCAGGCTCCACGGGATGGCGCGCAGCTTATCAAACTTGGTTGGCTCCGCCGCCATGGAGATCTCCTGACCAACAGAAGCTTCCTGCATAAACTTACCTCAAAAGCGTTTTATCAAATTGAAATAAGCGGGTATTTTACCACTGGTCGGGGAAACAAGCCATTTCCTCGCGCCTCCCGGAGAGCAGGGTATTCTTAAAGTCCGGGGAAGTGGTCATTGCGAGGCGGTTTATGCTGCAGCAATCTCGGTGGCGGCGGCTGATTACGCCATCAGAGGGCGATTGCTTCGCTGCTTCGCCTTCGGCTCGCAATGACAGTTTCCTCGAGTAAGAAGAGCGCTGGGATGTGGAGTTACTCGCAATGACACTTGTCGAGGTTTTCTTACTTAGAATAAAACCGTGCCCCGGAGGGGGGCCGCCGGGAGCCGCCTGAGGTTAAAAAATCTCCGGGGGAGACCGTGTGCAGCTCAGCATGGTCTCCCCCGGTTTTATGTCCGTC
>DATCIL010000559.1:0-14232 GCA_036507795.1 Anaerolineales bacterium
GCAGCTGGAAGGCTCGCTTCTCAATGAACACGGCTACCTGGTCGACATCATGGATATCGAGGCAAACCTGGAAGAAATCATCGCTGCGTACCGCGACCGCACGCTGAACGAGCTGCCGGAGTTTGAAGGTCTCAATCCCAGCCTCGAGCATTTTTCCCGGACCATCTGCCGCTCCCTGTCCACTCGCATCCACGCTCCCAATCTGACCGCCCTGACCGTCAAGATCTGGGAGAACGACATGGCCTGGGCGAGTTATAGGCTAGAACGTGAGGCGTAATGCGTGATGCGTAATTCGTAATCCGTATTGCGTACAGAACAAGACACGCAATACGGAATACGCAACACGCTGATCCCCGGAAATCGACCCTCATGCGGATCGGACTTATCATCTACGGCTCCCTCGATACCCTCTCCGGCGGCTATCTCTACGACCGTAGGCTGGTGGAATATCTGCGCCGGGAAGGAGACCAGGTAGAAGTGATCTCGCTACCCTGGCGGAGCTACATCCCTCATCTGGCCGATAACCTGGCGCCCGACCTTCACCGCCGCCTGGCCGGGCTGCGCGTGGACCTCCTGCTCCAGGATGAACTCAACCACCCTTCGCTGTTCTGGCTCAACAGCCGTTTGCGGCGCCAGGTCCGCTATCCCATCGTCTCGATCGTCCACCACTTGCGTTCCAGCGAGCCGCGCCCGGCCTGGCAGAACCGGTTTTACGGTGCCATCGAGCGCCGCTACCTGGAGAGTGTGGGCGGTTTCATCTTCAACAGCAAAACCACGCGGCAAGTGGTGAGGTCTGTCGCCGGCGATGGTCGACCGAGCCTGGTTGCTCACCCGGCTGGGGATCGCCTGGACCCGGCCATAACCGCCGAAGAAATCGCCGCCCGCGCCCGGCAGCCCGGTCCTCTGCGCCTGTTTTTTCTGGGAAATGTCATCCCGCGCAAGGGCCTGCATGTTCTCATCGCGGCCCTCCGCCATCTGGCCGACCACGCCTGGCATCTTTCGATAGGCGGCGACTGTGCTTCCGACCCGGCTTACGCTGCCCGCATGATGCGCCAGGTGCACGCTGCCAACCTTTCCGAGCGCATCCAATTTCTGGGTCCTTTGAAGGAGCGCCAGTTAGCTGCCCAATTAAGAACCAGCCACCTCCTGGTGCTGCCTTCCTTATATGAAGGCTACGGAATTGCCTACCTGGAAGGGATGAGCTTTGGTCTGCCAGCCGTCGCCAGCACCGGCGGAGCTGCCCACGAGATCATCACTTCCGGTATGAACGGATTCCTGGTCGAGCCCGGAGACTCGCGCGCCCTGGCGCGCTGCCTGGGAACACTGCTGAAAGATCGGCGGCGGCTGGTCGATATGAGTCTGAATGCCCGCCACCGCTTTTTAACCCATCCGACCTGGGATCAAACCACCCGCCGCATCCGCAATTTCCTCTCAGACCTCTCAACGCGCAGCAGGGATCAGCATGATTGAGTACTCGTTTCCCCGCTACCTTTCCGCCAAAAAGACTGTCGACGACCGCGCCCTCAACCGGCGCGTTTGGGAAAGCCTCAGTCAACACAGGCCGGCTGCGTCACCTGAGAGGCCCCTGGCAGTCCTGGAAATCGGCGCTGGCATTGGCACCATGCTGGAACGCATGTTATCCTGGGATCTGTTGAGCTTCGCCGAATATACTGCCATCGATGTCCAGCCCGAAAACATAGCCCATGCCCACGGGCGGCTCGCAGAGTGGAGCGTCGAAATGGACTACCAGGTCCGTGAAACGCCCACCGGTCTGGTTCTGGAAAAAGGCGATATCCGGCGCATAAATGCAATCCTGCAAGCCGCAGATCTCTTCGACTTCGCTGCCCAGACCCAGCTGCACGGTCGCTGGGATTTACTCGTCGCCAACGCCTTTTTGGATCTGGTAGACATCCTCCGCACGTTACCTCTGCTCTTCAGCCTCCTGAGGGAGAATGGATTGTTTTATTTCACGCTCAACTTCGATGGTGTCACCATCCTCGAACCCCTCCTCGATCCGGACCTGGATCGCCGCATCATCGAGCTCTACCACCGCTCGATGGATGAACGGCTGGTTCACGGTCTGCCGTCCGGAGACAGCCGCTCCGGTCGCCATCTCTTTCATCACCTGCGGCGAGCAGGTGCGGAAGTCCTGGCTGCCGGCAGCTCTGACTGGGTAGTCTTCCCCAGCCGGCAAGGCTATCCGGATGACGAAGCATACTTCCTGCACTTCACCATCGCCACCATCCACCGCCAGCTGCACGGTCATCCAGGCCTGCGCCACCAGGAACTCGATACCTGGGTCGCAGAACGCCATGCCCAAATCGACTCCGGGGAACTCGTCTACATTGCCCACCAGATCGACTTCCTCGGGCGCTGCAACCTGACCAAATAGCTTGCTTTCGTAACTTGCGGTAAAATTATCCCGTCATGTCCGAAGATGAAAAACCATTCGTCGATAGCTTGCGAGATTACACCTACTTGCTGATCATTTCCGGCCTGGTCATCATTCTCGACCAGTGGACCAAGGCCCTGGTGCGCGCCAACCTGGATTTTCAGGATATCTGGTCACCCTGGCCCTGGCTTACCCCTTATGCCCGTATCGTTCACTGGAAAAACACGGGCGCCGCCTTTGGCATGCTCCAGGGTTTTGGCGACGTGTTCACCATTTTGGCTGTTATTGTCGCGCTTGCGATCCTCTACTACTTCCCTCAGGTGCCTCGCCAGGATTGGCCCTTACGGCTGGCCATGGGCCTGCAGCTCGGCGGGGCGGTTGGCAATTTGATCGACCGCGTGACCATCGGTTGGGTGACTGATTTCGTCTCGGTCGGCAGCTTTCCGGTATTCAATGTCGCCGATGCCAGCATTTCCATCGGTGTCGCCATATTGATATTGGGAGTCTGGTGGAAAGACCGCCAGCCGCAACGATCAGAATCCGACGCCGCGCGCGAACCGGCCCCGGACCCGCTCGCGGAGGAGACCTGGGGTGAGTGATCGCTCGGTTGTGCTGCGCTTTGAGAAAACGCAGCCAGAACGCCTGGATAAATTCCTCGTAACCCGCTTTCCCGAGTTCTCTCGATCCCGACTCCAGTCCTTTATTAAAGAAGAACGCGTAATCGTCGATGGGCAGCCCGCCCGCAAGACCGGCCAGATGCTCGAAGGAGGTGAGGTGGTACAGGTAGACATCCCTCCTCCTCAACCATCCGAGCTCATCCCGGAAGCTATCCCGCTCGACGTTGTCTTTGAGAATCAGGATGTGCTGGTGGTGAACAAGCCCGCCGGTATGGTCGTACACCCGGCAGCCGGCCACCATTCCGGCACCCTGGTGCACGCCGCCTTAGCCCACGCGCCCGACATTGAGGGCGTCGGTGGTGAAAAAAGACCCGGCGTAGTGCACCGTCTGGACAAAAACACTTCCGGCCTGATTCTGCTAGCCAAGAACGATTTCGCCCACCGCTGGCTTCAGGATCAATTCCGTTCTCGTCAGGTGGAAAAAACCTACCTCGCCCTGGTCGACGGCGCCCCTCCCACCCCTCGCGGCCGCATCGAAGCCGCTATTGGGCGAGACACCCGGCAGCGCCAGACCATGACGGTTCTTCCCAGCGGAAAGGGACGCGCCGCCACTACCGAATACTACACTCGCCAGTCGTTTCCCCATCACACTTTGTTAGAAGTCCATCCCATTACCGGACGCACGCACCAGATCCGCGTCCACCTGGCCTTTCTCGGCTGTCCCGTGGCCGGCGACACCGTGTACGGACACCGCCGCCCCAGCCTGCCAATCGAGCGCCATTTCCTCCACGCCTCCCGCCTGGTCATCCGACTGCCCGGACAAACCGAACCCCAAACATTCGAAGCGCCGCTTCCGCCAGAGTTACTGGATATAATTGAAAGATTAGAAGCAGAAAAATAGAACGTAGTGCGTATTGCGTAATGCGCATTCCGCATTGCGTGTCGGAATCTTTACGCAATACGCATTACGAATTACGCATCAGGTTCCACGTTTCACTCCTGAGGAGCTCCCATGTCCATAATCGACCTCCGTTCCGACACCGTCACTCAACCCACCCCTGCCATGCGTGCCGCCATGGCGAACGCCCCTGTCGGAGATGATGTCTACGGCGAAGATCCCACGGTCAACCGTTTACAGGACATGGCGGCTGGAATGCTAGGGAAGGAAGCCGGCCTTTACGTCGCTTCCGGAACTATGGGCAATCTGGCCGCCATCCTTTCCCATTGCAGCCGGGGCGATGAAGTCATCCTCGGGAATCAGTCCCACACCTTCAATTTAGAAGCCGGCGGCATGTCGGCCCTGGGGGGAGTGCAGTCCTTCCAAATCCCCAACCAGCCCGACGGCACGCTGGATCTGGAGGATATCCGCGCTGCCATTCGCGCCGACAACCCCCATCACCCGGTAACTCGCCTGATCGCCCTGGAGAATACCCACAACCGCTGTGGCGGCGCCCCGTTGACCGCCGAATATACCCGGGCAGTGGGAGACCTCGCCCGGGAGCACGGTCTGCGCTTGCACCTGGACGGTGCCCGGATATTCAATGCTGCCGCCGCCCTGGAGGCCAGTGCAGCAGATTTGGCTGCTCCGGCGGATTCGATCACATTTTGTCTGAGCAAAGGATTAAGCGCTCCCGTTGGATCGCTGCTTTGCGGGTCTCATGACTTCATCCAGCGGGCTCACCGCATTCGAAAGCAGCTGGGCGGCGGAATGCGCCAGGCCGGTGTTTTAGCGGCCGCCGGCATTGTTGCCCTGGAGACCATGGCGCCACGCCTCGCTGAAGACCATCGCCGGGCCCGGCAGCTCGCTCAAGGGCTGTCTCAAATTCCCGGCCTTTTCCTGATCTTTGGCACGCCCAGGACCAATATGGTCTTCCTCGGCCTTTCTGAAGATATTCCTATTTCCGCGCACCGGATCGCCGGGCGCCTGGAAGATCGTGGCATCCGCGTCCAGGTTACCAGCCCTCGCAGCTTCCGGCTGGTAACCCATTACTGGGTCGGCGACGAAGCAACTTCCACTGTCATAGAAGCGTTTCGCGAGGTCATCGTGGCACATTAAATCGCCGCCCGTGTTGCGTATCGAGTGTTGCTTATTCCGTAATCCGAATTTCGTCTTCCCTCCTCTTTACGCAATACGCACTACGGGTTACGTTTCACGCTTCACGTCTTCCATCTGTCCACAGCCATCCCTATGATATAATATTGCTCGTCATACAGGGCGGGTGATACTATCGCGCCCAATCTGTTTATCAATAGGCTATTATTGATTTTAGCCTGACAGCAAAGGAGAATGTATCCGTGGAGCCTTACGTAAACGCCTTTATGGACAACCTGGCGGCTGAACCCAACTACTCTGAAAGCACCCGGATGGCATATGGCAGCGACCTGCGAGTGTTTTTGGGTTATCTGAATGCGGCTCTGGATCGCCCGCCCAGATTGGAAGACATCAATACCCAACAGGTCGCGGCATTCTTACAGCTCGAGAGTGAAAATGGTCGCCGCCAAAGCACCCTGGTTCGCCGTCTGGCAACCTTACGTCGCTTCATCAGCTATCTGCATGAAGAAGGAGATCTCGACAAGAGTTTAGTGGATTACAACAACCAGATCATAGACGAAGTCATCGCCAAAGTAGCCCCAACTCGTACTCCCAACACCCTGAGCGACAACCAAATAAATCGCCTGTGGGCAACCATCGAGACCTCCCAACGGGTCCGCGCACGCCGGGATCAGGCTATTCTTACGCTCTTGTTGGAAACAGGTTTGTCTGTTGGCACGCTGGTATTATTGAACTTGTCCGATCTCGACTTGAACGCTGGGTTGCTGCACCTGAACACGGATCCCAACAACGATATCTGGCTCCCGCTTGGAAGCGCTACCGAATCATTGAGGCGCTATCTGGAAGAGGGCCGGCGTGATCTCAATCCTCAGCCGGATGAACCCGCATTGTTTATCAGCCAGATGGGCGGGCGTATCAGCCGCCAGGGTATTTGGCAGATCCTGCGCTATTGGGGCAAGCTGACAGATCCACCCATTGACCTCTCTCCGCGCGTTGTCCGGCACACTGCCGCCGTGCGTATGGCTCGCAAAGGCCGTCCTCTCGATGAAATACAAGCCTTGCTCGGGCACAGCAATCCGCTATCCACTCAAGCCTTGCTGCGCCGGCTGGAATCCGTTGCCGACGGTGCAGACAGTATATAATGGGCGATTTTATTACCCTTTCCGAAATTGACCAGCTCGCAGATACAATCCGGAAGCGAAGTGATCTTCAACCCCAGATTGCCATGATCCTGGGATCAGGCCTGGGGTCCCTGGCGGATTCGGTTGAAAACGCCGTAAAAATTCCTTACCAGGATCTTCCTTCCTGGCCGGTTTCGACAGTCTCCGGGCATCAGGGTCGCCTGATCGTCGGCCGGCTCGAGGACCGGCCCGTCGCCGTCATGCAGGGGCGCATCCATTACTACGAAGGCTACAGCATGGCCCAGGTCGGTCTGCCAGTGCGCGTAATGCAGCGCCTTGGTGTTGAAATCCTCATCGTCACCAATGCTGCTGGGGCGGTCAACCCAAACTATGAGCCCGGCGATCTGATGTTGATCACCGATCATCTCAACCTGATCGGCATGGCCGGGCTTAACCCACTGCGCGGGCCCAACCTTGATGAAATTGGCCCGCGGTTTCCCGACATGAGCAGGGCTTACGATCGTGCGCTTGCCGACCTGGCGCGCCAGGTCTCCTCTCAAAACGGTATTTTCCTGCACGAGGGGGTTTACGTTTGTCTGGCCGGACCTTCGTTTGAGACGCCCGCTGATCTGCGCTTTTTACTGGATAGCGGCGTAGATGCCGTCGGTATGTCCACTGTCCCCGAAGTGATCGTCGCCCGTCATGGCGGTATGCGTGTACTGGGTATCTCGGGTGTAAGCAACAAGGCCAATTTGGATGGCAAAACCATCACTACCCATGAAGAAGTTTTAGCTGCGGGAGAGGAAATTGTCCCGAAACTCACGACGCTCATCAGGGGGGTGCTGCGTCGCCTGTAGCCCTCAGGCGATTCTCTTCTGGAACATCGTGCGTACAATATGGAAGAAGCACTCCGCTTTTTCAGAGCCTATGAATTCTGGATCTATACAATGCTGGCTCTCGCGGGCCTCGTCTACATCCGAAGGTTTATCCTCTCGTGGGAGGAGCTGCGCGGGGCGGCTTTCGGATTGGAGCGTGAGGCCGCCCAGGCCCGTCTCAATCACGCGGCCAGCATGTTGGTCCTACTATTATCAATGGGCGTCGCCGTATTTATGATGGTTACCTTCGTCGCCCCTACCATACCGGGCGCCAACCCGCTTTACACGCCCACGCTCAATCTCTTAGCCACTCCGACGACCACTCTTCCAGCTTCCGGGGCAGGGACGGTTGAACCGGAAGCGATGATGGAGGAAACTCCCACGCCGCCGACCATCGAACCGGCCGGCGCTGAAGGCTGCCTCCCCGGACAGGTGATGCTGTCCGCTCCCCAAGATGGCATCGAGGTAACCGAGGTAATTACTTTAACCGGGACTGCGAGTGTCCAGAATTTTGGCTTTTATAAGTATGAGGTAAAGCGCCCCGAAGATCCCATTTGGCTGACCATCCAGGCCGGTCGACAGCCGGTTACCGATGGCCCGCTCGGTCAATGGGATACTCGCACGCTCTCAACGGGGGAGTACTTGCTCCGCCTGGTCGTAACTGACAACCAGGGAGAATCGCTCTCTCCCTGCACGATCAAAATCTATGTCAACAACCCGGTCCAACCCTGAGCCATTCTCACTGGTGTCATTGCGAGCGCAGCGAGGCAATCTTGCACCTTGGGTAGGCGGAGACTGCTTCGTCGCAGAGAACGCTCCTCGCAGTGACAAAATGAGAATTGTTGTTCAACCCTGAAGATTAGCGACCGGACGATTGGATAACTGGAAGGTTGCATGCCTGCAATTCAAATTCGCCCTGCCATCGAAACCGATATCCCCAGCCTGGTAGCTTTCGACCACAGCTATACGAGCGACCACGTGTGGCAGATGGAACTCCAGGCCGGCAATGGAGAAATAGCAGTCAGGTTCCGAGAAGTCCGCTTACCCCGCTCGGTCCGGGTGGAATACCCACATTCTCCAAAAGACCTGGCCCTGGATTGGAAAACTCGCACGGGCCTGCTGGTCGCCGTGCTGGAGGGCCAACCGGTCGGTTATGTTAGCCTGATGCAGAACGTCGTCCCATTTGCGACATGGATTAACGACCTGGTCGTTGCTCTGCGACTGCGCCGAAAGGGTATCGGCAGCGCGCTGATGCTGGCCGCTCAGGAATGGGCCAGCACTCGTCCCGAAAGCCGCCGCCTGGTAGTGGAGGTTCAGCCAAAAAATCACCCTGCGGTTTCTCTTGTTCAGAAGCTCGGATTCGATTTTTGCGGTTACAACGACCACTACTTCGCCAACCATGACCTGGCAATCTTCTTTTCTAAGTGGGTCTGATGCCACAATCCTCATGATTTCTTTTCTCATCACCACCCTCCGGGGATTAAATGACCTTCTGACCGCCGGGATCGCCATCACGGCCTTCTCCCTGCTCTTATACGCTTTATCGTTTAATCTGCGCGACCGGGTGGCCCGCTTTTTTGCCTTCATCCTCGCCTGTGTGGTGATCGTATTCGTCGGTGAGGCCATCGGAAGCGTCACCACTTCGCCTCACATGCTGGAGTTCTGGCTGAGCTTGCAGTGGGTAGGTATCATCTTGCTGCCGCCCGCCTACGTGCATTTCTCCGACGCGCTGCTGGCCACAACCGGTCGCCCCTCGCGCGGCCGTCGCCGGCGCGTAATCCGCATAACCTATACTATCGCACTGCTGTTCTTGATCGCCCTGCCGTTCGACCTGCTGGTAGGTCCCCTGGTGCAGGATGTCAGCCCTGCGCCTCACTTGCAGCGCACCTGGCTGACCTGGGTTTTCGCCCTCTTCTACTTAGTGATCATGATCTGGGCCTGGGTTAACTTTGTGCGCGCTTACCAGCGCACGGTGACCAGCGCCAGCCGCCGGCGCATGCGTTACCTTCTCATCGGCGCGCTTGCGCCGGCCCTGGGCTCTTACCCTTACTTGCTTTTCGGTTCTGGTCTGGCCACCCGCCATCCCCTGGTCTTCTGGACGGCCGCCACCTCCAGCAACCTGCTGGTTTCCGTTCTGTTGGTTGTCATGGCTTACGCGGTGGCCTTCTTCGGCGTCGCCTGGCCGGACCGGGTGGTAAAACGGCGCCTGTTTAAATGGTTGATGCGCGGCCCAGTGACCGCCTCCTCCGTCCTGGCGATAACTACCGTAGTCCGCCGCCTTGGGCAAGCTTTCGGCGTCTCAACCTCGGCAGTCGTGCCAATCCTGATGGTGGCGAGCTTTCTGATCTTTGAACACGTGATCACCCTGGTGGCGCCGATCTGGGAGCGCCTACTGTTCCACGGCAATGACGGCTCCGATCTTAATCTTCTTCAGACCCTGGAGGAACGCATATTAACCACCGGCGACCTGCGCGATTTCCTCGAGTCGGTCCTCGCCGCGGTTTGCGATCGCTTGCAGGTATCCCGAGCATTTATCGTTTCCTTGGGCCCGGCTGGTCTGGAGATGCTGGTTACCATTGGAAACGAGAACCCCTTTAAGGATGAAGACCAGTCGGAGGATTTAATCAACGCCGTCAGGCAAAATGGCGGCAGCGGTGTGCAGCGCGCCAATTCGGATTCGCTCTTCACCTGGAAAAACTATTGGTTGGTGCCGCTGTATTCTACCGGCGATGAAGACGGCAAGGACGAAGAGCAGTTAATGGGGTTTCTTGGGGCTGCCCGAGAATTGGTAAATCCTCCTGATGACGAACAGGTCGAAGCCCTTATGCTCCTCTCGCACCGCGCGGGCATCGCCCTGGAAGATTACCTTTTGCAACAACAGGTCTTCACGTCCCTTGAAGCTCTCACGCCCCAGGTTGACCTGATCCAGCGTTTGCGGGCGGCGGCGCGCTATGATGGCACGGATGTGCTCACCTCTCCTGACGTCCCACTGGAAGATCACAAATTATCCAGGTGGGTTAAAGACGCCCTCAGTCATTATTGGGGTGGCCCTAAACTCTCGCAGAATCCCTTGATGGGTCTGCAGGTGGTCCAGCGCGCTATGAAGGAGCATAAAGGCAACCCCACCCACGCGCTGCGGGCAATATTAAGGGAAGCAATCGATCGTGTCCGCCCGGAGGGAGAACGGCGCTTCACCACCGACTGGATCCTGTATAATATCCTGGAAATGAAATTCATGGAAGGGCGCAAGGTCCGTGAGGTTGCCATGCGCCTGGCCATGTCGGAAGCGGATTTATACCGAAAACAACGCGTAGCCATCGAAGCTGTGGCCAGGGCGCTTGTGGCGATGGAGCAGCGGGCTCGAGAGGAGGAGAATCAGAAACAAAAGTAACAACCGAATAGTCTTGGAGGGCTTGGTCAACAATAATCGTATCGAGCCAGTCGAAACACTTGTGTTGAGCTGGTCGAAACACTGGGCTACAAAGAGGTAACGATTAATGGTAAGCAAATCAACATCTAAGGAAATGGATGGAGGGCCGCCGCCACTGGACGAAAATTGGTGGAGGGCATTGCTGGCAGACGAGGAAAAAGCCTGGTCAATTGTCGGAAAACAGACGCCCTATTCTGCCGAAGCGAAGAAAGAGCATCGCGTCGTGGATATCGACTGGGAGCATGCCCGGCAGATATATGCCGAGGATGATCTCATCGAACTACAGGTGACCAGTTATAACCGGGGTGGCTTGCTGGTCGAAGGGGAAGCGCTGCATGGCTTCGTTCCGATTTCGCATCTTGTGGATTTAACGGATATTGAGAACGAAGAGGATCGCGAGCAGTTTCTGGCAGCATACGTCGGCCGGACGATGCAGCTCAAAGTCATCGAATGCGACGCCGAGCGCGGCAGGGTGGTTTTCTCCGAACGGGCTGGCCTGACCGAAGCTGGCAGCCGAAACGAGCTGCTAGAGAGGCTCAGGGAGGGCTCCCGGACCTGGGGCACGGTTACCAACATTACCGATTTTGGCGTCTTCGTCGATCTCGGCGGGCTGGAGGGCCTGATCCATGTTTCTGAGATCTCCTGGGGGCGGGTTCGCCACCCTTCCGATTCGGTTGCGTTAGGTGAACAGCTGGAAGTCTTCGTGATCAACGTGGACGAAGAGCGCTCGCGAGTGGGGCTTTCCTTGAAGCGCCTCACTCAGAATCCCTGGGACTATGCCGCCGAGCGTTACTTTGCGGGCCAGATAACGGAAGCGGTCATCACCAGCATCTTGCCATTCGGCGCCTTCGCGCGCCTGGAAGAGGGATTAGATGGTTTGATCCATGCAACCGAGCTGGGCCAGCCAGGCGTCAAACCCTTCGATATCCTTTATGAAGGCCAGCGGGTGCAGGTGCGGGTACTGCAGGTAGATGCGGCCAACCAGCGCCTGGGATTGAGCCTGAACCTGGAAGGCGATTAAAGGGATTATTCGTCTCAGTTCGGGGAGGCCGAAGATGAAGACCTGGTGGGGAATTGCTCTCGGTATTCTATGCGGTTTGTTGGGCGCGGCCGTGATTCAACTTGCCAGCAGCCAACCGCGCGGATCAGCCGTTCAATTGCAGCCACCGCCCACCCCACTTCCCATCCTTGTCCATGTCACTGGCGCGGTGACTCAGCCGGGCGTTTATGCCTTGCCCGGAAATTGCCGGGTGCGGGACGCCGTGGAAGCGGCCGGCGGCACGGTGATGGGTGCGGACACCGGGGTTTTAAACCTGGCCGCCTTCCTCCAGGATGGCGCCCAGTTATGGATTCCTTATAAGACCCGGGTTGGCAATTCGCATCAGATCGATCCTCAAAAAGATCAGCATCCGGAAGGCAATCCGGTATATTCTGGCTCTTCCATTTCCGCGGCATTAATCAACCTCAACTCCGCTACTCAGGCCGAGCTGGAAAGTCTCCCCGGAATCGGTCCGGTCATCGCCCAGCGTATCATCGCATACCGGGTGGAATCGGGCCCTTTCTTGCGGCCGGAAGATGTTCAAAATGTGCCCGGCATCGGCCCTGCCATCTTCGAGAAGATCAAAGACCTGGTCACGGTGAACGGTGCCCCCTGAATCCCCTATGTCCTCCCCCGGCATCCTGCAGCGCTACTCCCACCTTCTCAACCTCCCCGCTCATACCCAACCGGTGACCTTGCTAGAGGGCGGCACTCCGCTGATCCCCTTACCGCGTTTGACCGCTGACCTGGGCGGTGGCTTTGAACTCCTGGCGAAATATGAGGGTCTGAATCCCAGCGGCTCGTTCAAGGACCGCGGCATGACGGCCGCCATCAGCGAGGCGGTTGGGCGCGGCGCCAGGGCGGTGATCTGCGCTTCCACCGGCAACACGGCGGCCTCCGCGGCGGCATACGCTGCCCGCGCCGGCTTGCGCGCCATCGTGCTGATCCCGGCCGGCAAGGTTGCCGCCGGTAAGCTGGCCGGAGCGTTGGCTTATGGCGCCCACGTGGTGCAGATCGCAGGCTCTTTTGATGACGCCCTGGGCCTGGTCGTGCAAATCTCGGAAAAACACCCCATTGCCCTGGTCAACTCGCTCAACCCTTTCCGCCTGGAAGGTCAAAAAACCGCCGCTTTTGAGATTTGCGATGAGCTGCAACGGGCGCCGGACTGGTTATGCCTGCCGGTCGGCAACGCCGGCAACATTACTGCTTACTGGATGGGATTCCGGCAGTACGATCAATCCCAAAAGACCGGCCTGCCGCGCCTCCTGGGTGTCCAGGCCGCAGGAGCTGCGCCCCTCGTGCACGGGAGCCCTGTCGAGCAACCCGAGACGGTTGCCACCGCGATCCGCATCGGCAAGCCCGCCCGCGGTGAGCAGGCGCTGCAGGCAGCTGATGAATCGGGCGGTTCGATCATTGCGGTAAGCGATGAAGAGATCCTGGCCATGCAGCGCCGTCTTGCCGCCGAAGGCGTCTGGGTTGAGCCCGCCTCCGCGGCCGGCGCGGCCGGTCTCAAGGCGGAGATCGAAGCGGGCAAATTGAATCCGAAAGGCCTGCGTATCGTGGCGGTATGCACCGGTCACGGTCTCAAAGACCCAGGCATCATCACGGGGCAATTCGCTCCACCGGCGGCCATCCCCCCCGATCTCCAGGCGCTGGAAGAAATCATCCTCGCTCCCTAACGAAGATTCGCCTCAAACCGACCAGAAAAATAGTACACGGATTGTACGGATTTCGCGGATGAACACTGAGTGGGAACCGGCGGTCCATGAGCGGTGTATCTAACATAGAAATATCGTAACTGCTCAAGCAACAATGAACAAGGGTCATTTTTTAACACCAAGTACACCAAGGGAGGACACAAAGGGCACGGCGACAAAGATCGTCTCGTAAAAAACCTTTGTGAGCCTTTGTGGCCTTCGCGTTAAAAACTCTTGTCCTCCTGCCCATGCCAGATCGGAGATGAAATATGCTGAAATCCAGCAGAATATTGTTTTGTTTTTTCCTTGGTTTTTCGATCCTGATGGTTTCTTGCGGCGGGCCGGCAGCGGTGGTTTCGCCGCAGCTCCAGCCTTCTAAAACCGCACCGCCAGAGCCTCCCGAAGAATCCACCCCGACCCCCCTTGATAAGGGGGGAGACTTCCCGGGCCCTCTTGATAAGGGGGGAGCAGGCCTGCTGGTCCCAACTTCCACGCCGCTAGCAAAACCGGCGGTCGCCTACCTCAAGGCGGCCCATCCGCTGGAGGTCGAAAACGGCTGCAGCTCGTCCCGCCTAATGGAAAGTGTCCTTCTGAGCCGCTTTGACCAGGACCGGTCGACGCACCTGCTGACTCCTGTTGACCCGCTCTCGGGACAGGCGCTGTGCGATTACCAGCCGGTCTCAACGGGTTTGAGCGCCAGCCATGCTTTCGGTCCGGATAAGGGCTCCGCGCAAACGCTGGCGCTGGTCGTCGCCCGCCAGGATGACCACAGCGATGGCGGCCTGCATCTTTTTGATCTCGCCAATTGGCAGGATCAGGTTACGAATATCGAGATTCCGAGCTGGGTGATTGCAATGACCTTCAATCCGCAGGGCACGCGCCTGGCTATCGTTTACCCAGAGGCTGGCATGGAGGAGGATGTCTGGTCGAATAACTCGCGGATGATCGTCATCGATGTGGTTGCCGGGCAGGTCGTCGCCGAAACGGTCTTACCGCTCACCCCTCGCC
>DATCIL010000560.1:0-3292 GCA_036507795.1 Anaerolineales bacterium
GGACCAAGTGCTCGGTCAGGAGCGAGCGGGAACCAGCCTGGTGCATGTGGGAGATACCGGGCGCACCGAGGATCTGGTCAGTTTCTGCCGGGGCGCGGATACGCTCGTGATTGAAGCGACCTACCTGGAAGCTGAAGTGGCAATGGCGCGCGATTTTGCGCACTTGACTGCCCGCCAGGCCGCCGAGTTAGCGGTCAAAGCAGAGGTGAAGCACCTGATTCTGACGCATATCTCGCGACGTTATCGGGAGCGAGATGTTTTGGAGGAAGCCCGCTCTGTATTTCCGAATACGGAGGTGGCCCGCGATTTTGACGTTTACCAGATCAAGCGTGGGGAGTGCGAGAAGGTAGCCGAACAATAGAAGACCTGACAGGTTTTCCGAAAACCTGTCAGGTCTGTCCTTTCAGGTCTGTCGTGAGGCAACACTAGCGCCCCTGGTCGCTGTCGGCGCGCCGCCGGCTGATTTCCAGCAAGATAACCTGCACGGCAAAGGCCAGCGTCAGCCCAACCCACAGGATGGTTTCCAGAGTTGTGTTTGAGGTAGCGGCCAAACCGGCGCTGAAGAGCAACCCGGCCGTATTAAGTGAAATTTGGATGGGAATTTGCTTCAACCGGGCAGTAAACTTCTCACCATGAAAGGAGGCCTGCCAGCTGGCATAGCTCAATGTCGCTAACCCAAGGGCGCAGCCCATGATCCATAGTGCGTTGCTTGCCAACCCGGCCCAATTAATCATCTCACACCATCGTACCCGTGAAATTGAAGCGCCTGATTTTCAATGCGGGGACTCTCATCGCCGCTTTGGCGTAAGCGCCGATCAAAAGGCGAGTCTCACGCCCAATCATTTCCACGTCATTGAGAGCCTGTACATAAGACTGGGTGAAGCGCAGATTTTTGACCGGGTAAGCGATTTCTCCATCTTCGATCATAAAGACGCCATCGCGGGTCATTCCAGTTATGACGCACTCGCGCGGGTGGACCAGGCGAGTGTACCAGAAACGGGTGATGTTAAGACCTCGCAAAGATTTATCAGGCGAAGCGCTGTTCTTTCCATACATCTGCTTCGTTGTGGTAGCCGGCCTGTTCCCAAAAGCCAAGGCGGTCCTTGGGGAGAAATTCCAGCCCTCGCAGCCACTTGGCGCCTTTCCAAAAATAGGGCGATTTCAGATCGTCGCGATCCGGAATGTGACCGATTACGCCTCGCAGGGGATATCCATGATCCGGGGTGAGCGTCTCGCCGTTGAAATGGGTAGCCAGCAGGAAGTTGTCCTGAAGCAGGACCTCGAGAGGCAAGTTGACGGTAAAGCCGTATTCGGCGTGTTGGACGACGAACTTTGCGCTGGGCAGGGGCTTGATGAAGCCTTCTTCAAACAACGTGCGCAGCGAAACCCCTTCCCACTCGGTATCGAACTTGCTCCAGCGGGTGACACAGTGGATATCCATATATACCTTGTTGCGCGGCAGCTGGTTGAATTCATCCCAGGTCCAGCGCGCATCCTCTTCTACTTCCCCCCAAACGCGGAAATCCCAGGTCGCTGGGTTGAACTTGGGTACCGGGCCATAATGTAAGACCGGGAACTTTTGGGTCAGGGATTGTCCGGGGGGTAAGCGACCTTCCTTACGAACACGTTCCTCTTCTTCTTTTCGGCGAAAAACACTGTTTAACATGGGCTGCACATCAATCCAATGTAATGCTCTCGCCCGGCTTCAACACGTGCACCTCGGCATCGGTCTCATTGCGAACTCTTTCTGCCCAGGCGTGTGGGTCCTGTTTGATCAGCTCGAAAGTGCTGAAGTGAACTGGGATGACGTGCCTGGGTTGGATGAATTTGACCGCTCGCAGGGCGTCGTCGGGGCCCATGGTGTAATTGTCGCCGATGGGTAGGACGGCCAGATCGATGCCTTCGTCGCCGATCAGGCGCATGTCGCCGAAGAGACCAGTGTCGCAGGCCATGTAGATCTTCTTGCCGTCTTTAGTGGTGAGAAGGAAACCGGCTGGGTTGCCGCCATAGGTGCCATCCGGGAGACAAGAACCGTGCAGCGCCTGCGTTAATTTAAGATAGCCGAACGGGTAATTAAACCCGCCGCCAATATGTTGGTGGCTTGCCTTGACTCCATTCCTCTCGAACCAGTTGGCGATCTCGTCGTTGCTGATGACTTGCGCGTTGCTGCGCTTTGCGATATCGATGGCGTCCCCAACATGGTCGTCATGACCGTGGCTGATCAAGATGTAATTGGGTTCGAGGTTCTCCGGGCCGGTGCTGGCAGCCGGATTTCCGGAAAGGAAAGGATCGACCAGGATCTTGTGTCCATCGACTTCCAGGCCCATAGCACCATGGCCGTACCAGGTTAGTTTTACGCTCATAATTTCCTCCTCTCTGAGATAATCTATCCTATTTCTGTTCCATTATACCGAAGGCGCGCACCGGGAAAGATCCCAATCCTTTGACTTTAACAGGAACGGCGAAGAAACGAAATCCTTGATCGGGGAGCGATTTCACTTCTTCTTCATCCAGAATTCGGTGAACTCGACACACTCACCCGTTTCGTTTAATTGGGTGACCCAAATGTTGCTGTAAGTGCGCGGTGGCGCTTCTTTGTAATGGGTTAAGCCGCGAATGACGCCGATATCGTTTTCAACAGCCAGTATATCGTAATCAAATTCCCACGTTCCCGGCTCGTCCTTGCGCTCCAGCCATCCGGCAAGGATGTTATCGCGACCACGCCAGGGTTCCTCGAACGGGCTGGTGTAGTAAAGGGCGTTTTCTGCGAACAGCCGGCCGATGTCTGCGGGGTCATTGCTGTTCCAGGCGCGAATGTAGCCTTCGACCCAGCTCGAAATTGCATCTCTATCCGTCATTTCCTTGTCTCCCTTTGGCCAGTTGAATTTCATGAAGAATCTGTCTAACATGTTCTTTTAGCGTAGGAAGATCATCATTTCATCTCGACTCATAGATCACTTGGAGCTCCCTTAGGATTTGCTCGCGTAAATATGGACTTATCGCGCCCTCTGTTAATAAATCTACTTTTCTGCCCAGAGCTTCCGATAGCTCACGTTCTAATCTTACAAGCCCCAAGAGACTTTTCTTTTCAGCGAACTTAACTAAGAGATCGATATCACTCTGCTCGTTTGATTTCCCTCTCGCAGTAGAGCCGAATACGCCGATCATTTCCACATCGTTCTTGCGACAGATCTCAATTAATTTTCTAACATCAAAAGTGTAAGCGGTCATAGGGTTTTTCTGGCCCTTCTACTGATAATTTTACATGTAAATTGGCGGAAAAATCAGTGGA
>DATCIL010000561.1:0-3262 GCA_036507795.1 Anaerolineales bacterium
GCGATAACAGGATGAAGTTTTACTTCGACGTGCCTGAAGCCTCCCCCACCGTTCGGGGTTACGCCTCGATCCTTGGACAGGGCCTGGATGGGGCAACCCCCGAAGAAGTGCTGCGCATTCCCGGAGACTTTTACGCCAGGATGGGGTTGGAAAAGTTGTTGACCCACCAGCGATTGAACGGGTTTGGCGCTATCCTGGCGCACATCAAGAGGTTGGCGCTGCAAGAGCTGGGGAGCTAGTAGTCGAATAGTCAATTGGTCAAGTAGTCGATTAGTCAATTGGACAATAAGTAAATCGGCAGATAGGGTCATAAGATAACGTGAATTCGGGATAAGACATATAAGTGTCGTTGCGAGTATCTCCACAGCGTCCGCTGGTTGAGTAGACCTGCGTAATTTGCAGGTCGTATCGAAACCGAGGACGCTGATCAGGATCGAAATGACAAAATCATGTCATTAGCAGTGTCCCCACACCGCAGCCAGCGTTGTTTAGTGGCGTGATGACTTGACCTTTTCGCCCGGTCGCCATGACATTGACTAAGAAATGTTGTACCTGACCCGATTTGACGTTAAAATGGATTTCACTTCGGCATTCGACCTGGGATTCTGGCCGGTGCCGAAGTTTTTTCATACCTGAGAAGGAGTATTTTCTATGCGTTTTATGCTGGCGCTGATGCTCTTGTTGATCTTGGCGGCCCTGAGCGCCTGTGGTACGCTGGCGGGCGGGAATGCGACGCCAACCGCGGCGGCTGAGGCGGCGATCGTGTGGGAGCGCTCCGGCGGCATCGCCGGCATATGCCAAAGACTTACAATAGCCTTCGGCGGCGAATACTTATTAACGGATTGTTCCAACGACCGTACCCTGAGTGCCGGCGAGCTGCCCGGCGATTCGTGGAATCAGCTATCGCAATGGCTGGAAACCTACGCCAACTTTGAGTTTCTGAGTCAAATTCCGGAGGGATCTGCCGATATGTTTGCGGATAAATATCTCTTCAACGGCCGGGGCGACCAGATCCCCGGGCCTGAAAGACAGCAGGAAATCAATGAGTACCTGGGCGTGCTGGCCACGGACCTGGCCGGCCCGCCTGCCAGCGCAACGTTTGATTCGAGCAGCGGCATCCGATTTGCCAAAGGCTGAAAGACCGGCGCAGATGACCAGGATCACGATCTTGAAACTTGACCACCAGGGCCGGGAGACCTACCGCTATGAAGGTGACTTGATTCACCGGCAGGAGCATACGGTAGTGGTTGAGGCCTATTTCGACCGTGAAGACACACCCGTCGATGGATTGGTGCTGCGTAAGGGGGATCGTTTCGTCGAGACCTATTACGACAACCGTTGGTATAACATCTTCGAGGTTTACGACCCTTCCAGCAAACGGCTAAAAGCCTGGTACTGCAACATCGGCTGGCCGGCAGAGTTCCAAGATAACCTCATTTCGTACAGGGACCTGGCTTTGGACCTGCTGGTCTTTCCCGACGGCAGGCAAAAGGTGCTGGATGAAGAAGAGTTCTCCAGCCTGGCGATAAGCCGGGAAGTCAGGGAGAAGGCGCTCGTAGGACTGGTAGAGCTCAGGGAGAGGTTTGGAGGAGAGGATAAGGATGTGGAGTAGTCGAGTAGTCAAGTAGTCGGTTGGTCAATTAGGAGAGGAGGCGATCAGGATCCATAGCTGATGCGAGGATCTGGCGATAAACAGGGTATCGTGTGCAGCTCCCCATATAATCGTGGAAATATTTCTTTGCCACGAATTTTCACGAATGGGCACGAAAAATGTACTTTATTTTGTGAAATTCGTGTAATTCGTGGCAGAGACTTTTGCAGCTATTTATGCGGGGAATTGGGTTATCAACTGGCTGATATCTAGGAAGGTATCGCCGTAGGTCCACAGCCACCCGATGGCAAACAATACAACCAGGCAGCAGCACAATAAGAACAGCCCAATGACTACGATAACAATTAAGAGGGTGTTATTGCGGCGGGCGGGTTCCGGGGGTAACTCGGTGGTATCGACTTCATCGGCCATGTTTTGCTCCATGTTTAGGCAAATAGTAATTAGGCAAGTAGTAATTGGGCAATTAGTAATCGGGCAATTAGTTGTTCGTCTAATCAAAAGTTCTCGTTAGGGTGTCATTGCCAGCCTGCGAAGCAGCAATCTACTCTAAGCCGCGCAGGAGACTCAGGCAGCGGCTGCGTAGGGGCTGCATCGCTCAGAATCCAGGAGAAGCTCCGAGCAGCAGGCTGAATTCTCTGACAAAGGGAATGCACAGGAACGGCGTGACGCCCAGGGCCAGAAATACGGCAACCACGCAAAAACCCAGTACCACCAGGGCCAGGTGCAGATAACCCAGGATCAGGCCAACTTTGGCCATGCCCTCCCCGGTCAACCGGTCCTGGCTTTCGCGCAGTTCGCGCAGCGCCATGTGACCGGTGATGACCGCAACAATGCCGCCCACCACGGGAAACATGAACCAACTGACGATGCCGGATATCAGGCTGATAATCGCAAGCGTACTGGTTTGGGCCGGCGTTTCGGGGTAAGAAACTTCTGTCATCGAATTCTCCTCTCTTCTCTAAGCCATTCTCTTTAATTGATCGCGATTGGCGCGCCGCCATAGCAACCAGATCACCCAGGCGGCAAACATGACGAGCAAGACGGATATCAGCACGGGCACGACAACCGCCAGGATGGATAGAATTGTCGATACGATGTCTTCGGCAATGCTGACAGGCACGTTGCCTGCCCCTCCGGTAGTGGCCGTCACCGCGGGACGAACGGCAGCCGCCTTGACGGCGTGGACGCTGCCAGCCACGATCAGGCCTGCGGCGAGCGAGAGCACCGGATGGATATCGGTGATCACCTTGGCGCTGGCGGCAAAGGCAATGGCGCCGGCTGCCGGACGAATGATTGTTTGTATGGCGTCATTGATGTGGTTTACGGCCGGAATCTTGTCGGCGAAGAATTCGATCACCGACAGCACCACCAGCAAAGCGATGACCCAACCGTTGGCGAGAGTATCCCAGGGCTGATTCAAACGGATCAGCTCGGTATAGCGCGCCAGAAGTGCAACGATCAACAGCGGGATATAGGCATTCAGTCCGGCCGAGGCCGATAAACCGAAAGCAGAAAAGATGCCGGATAATACTTCCATTTTTAAACTTCCATCCTCAACCTTTCATCCAAGGTGGAAACCATCCCAGGTGCCTGTTAAAAGATAGCGCAACAGGTCAAACAGCCCGATCTGCACCAAGCTCAACGCAAAAC
>DATCIL010000562.1:0-1718 GCA_036507795.1 Anaerolineales bacterium
GAGAGACTGGTCTCTAGCATCTCGACCAACTTTATCAATCGGATGGTCGACGAGATCGACCATGCAATCAACCGATCCTTGCAGATGATTGGCGAGTTCTCCGGCGTGGATCGCAGTTATGTCTTTAGGATCTCAGCCGATAATACGACGATCAACAATACTCACGAATGGTGCGCACCCGGGGTTGCGCCCCAGAAGGATCACCTGATCGAGATCCCCCGTGCTTCTCTGCCCTGGTGGCTGGGCAGGCTCGAACGAGGAGAGACGATCTTCATTCCCCGCTACGCCACGCTACCCCAGGAAGCCCGCCTGGAAAAAGAGGTCCTGAGATCAAAGGATATCCATGCTTTAGTCGTCGTCCCGCTGATCTATGGCAAATCCCTGACCGGATTTTTAGGTTTTGATTCGGGCCAGAAGGAGAAAGTTTGGGCGGAAGAGGATATTGCCCTGCTCAGGCTCGTGGGAGAAATATTTGCCAATGCCTTTGCCCGCAAGGATGCAGAGGAAGCGCTGCGAGCCAGCGATGCAGAACTGCGGGGCGTGTTCGCGGCAATGCACGACCAGGTTCTGGTCTGCAACCGGTCAGGCAGGATTCTAAAGGTTGCCCCAACCCATCCCGCCACGCAATACCTTCCGGCCAAAGCGCTGACCGGGAAGAGGCTCGACGAAGTCCTGCCCGCCGAAACCGCACTTTCAATCCTCGAACACATCCGGAAAGCGCTCGCCACTCAAAAAACAGTCGAGGTAGACTATAGCCTGGTAATCGATGGCAGGCAACTCTGGTTTTCTGGATCAATCTCGCCAATCCAGAAGGACCGGGCGATGCTGGTCGCCAGGGATATTACGGAGCGCAAAGCTTCAGAAGAGCAGCTCGTTTACAAAGCCCTGCACGATGCCCTGACCAGCCTCCCCAACCGCAGGCTGTTTATGGAACGGCTGAAACGAGCAGTTGAGCGCGCAAAACGCCATCCGGAGGAGATTGTAGCCGTGCTGTTTATGGATCTCGACGGTTTTAAAGCCATAAATGACACGCTGGGGCATTCCAACGGAGACAAATTCCTGGCTGCCATCGCACGCCGCCTGAATACGTGTATGCGCGCTTCCGATACGGTCGCGCGCCTGGGTGGCGACGAGTTCGCTATCCTCGTCGAAGATATTCAAGATCTGGGAGAGGTAGTCCAGGTAGCCGAGCGGGTCCAGGAGGAAGTGTCTGCCCCCTTTGAACTCGAGGGGCAACCGGTCTCCTCAAGTGCCAGCATCGGCATCGCCCTGGTTTCTACCGGCTACCGCCATCTTGAGGATATTTTGAGAGACGCAGATACGGCCATGTACCGGGCCAAGGCAAATGGAAAAGGACGCTATGAGATCTTTAACGCCGAGACGGATGCCCATAACCTATCTGACCGGCAGCTGAGAGCCGATTTACATCGGGCAGTTGAGCGGGGAGAGTTCCGGCTTTTCTACCAACCGGTTATTGACCTCAAGAGTGGAGAGACGACCAGCGTAGAAGCTTTGCTGCGCTGGCGCCATCCCCAGCGCGGGATGCTCCTGCCGGGTGAATTTCTTCCCCTGGCTGAAGAGACTCATTTGATCTCTACCATCGGAGAGTGGGTCTTGAGAACGGCCTGTGCCCAGGTAAAGGTCTGGCACGCGGACGGCTACCGGCATTTATGCGTTGCCGTCAATACTTCCACCCACCAGTTCCGAGGACAGAGGCT
>DATCIL010000563.1:0-2658 GCA_036507795.1 Anaerolineales bacterium
GAATGGTGCCACAAGCTTCATGTATGAAGGTGCTCCAAATCATCCCTACCCCAATCGCTGGTGGCGTATGGTTGAGAATTATGGAATCACCATATTGTACACGGCGCCGACCGCCATTCGCGGCCTGATGCGCTTCGGCGACGCCTGGGCTAAGCGTCACGACTTGAGTAGCCTCAGGTTGTTGGGTACAGTCGGGGAACCGATCAATCCTGAAGCCTGGAAGTGGTATAACACGGCCATCGGCGATGAAAAATGCCCGATCATGGACACCTGGTGGCAGACCGAGACCGGTGGTTTTATGATCACACCCCTGCCCATCACCCCACTTAAGCCCGGCTCGGCTACTCGACCATACTTTGGCATTGACGCCGACGTCGTGGATGATGCTGGCAATCCTGTGCCCGCCGGTGACGAAGGCTATCTGGTGCTGAAGCGGCCCTGGCCGGGAATGCTACGCACCATCTATCGGGATCCTGATCGTTATGTTGAACAGTACTGGGGCAAGTTCAAAAACATGTACCAGACCGGCGATTCAGCCCGAAAGGACAAGGACGGCTATATCTGGGTGATCGGGCGCATGGACGATGTGCTCAAGGTCAGCGGCTATCGCCTGGGCACCGCAGAAGTGGAAAGCGCCCTGGTCAGCCACCCGGATGTGGCTGAAGCCGCCGTCATCGGCTTGCCGCACGACGTCAAGGGCAACGCCATTCACGCTTACGCCATTTTGCGGGCCGGTGTCGAGAAGAGTGAAAAACTTGCCGAGGAGCTGCGCAATCACGTGGGTCACGAGATGGGACCCATCGCCAAGCCGGAGGAGATTACTTTTGTGGACACGCTACCCAAGACTCGCAGCGGCAAGATCATGCGGCGCTTGCTGAAAGCCCGCGCCATGGGTCTGCCTGAAGGAGATACCAGTACGCTGGAAGCGTAGTGCGTATTCCGTATTCCGTATTCCGTATTTCGTATTGCGTAAATGGCCAAGCACGCAATACGGAATACGAAATAAGATCCCTGGACCTAAAGTAAGGTGCAGGGATTTTTTTGTCGTGGTAAACTTGGCCTCGTTTGGCTTTGCCAGTATTGATACTGAGCTGGAGCAGGCCGCCGCGCTGGATGGCGCCAGTGCCTGGCAGGTCTTCCGCTATGTCAGCGTGCCGCTGTCCTGGTCGGCTCTGCTCAGCGGCAGCGTCATGAGCTGGGCCCGTGCCCTGGGCGAATTCGGCGCTACCATCATTTTCGCCGGAAACCTGCCCGGTCGCACTCAGACCATGCCGTTAGCGATCTACATCGGCTTCCAGATCGACCTTGACGTTGCATTGACCCTTTCCGTGATCCTGGTGGGCTTCTCTTTCCTTGCGCTGCTGGCTGTACGGGGAAGCTCGCGCATGGAGTGGACGTGAGGGGCGTGAAACGTAATTGGCGATAAAGTTGAACGTCATCGGGCGCAGCGTATTAAATCCCCTTACTCCCATCACGATCTGCATTCCCTCAAACTCGCCGATCCAGATCGGCAGCGCGCGCTGCTCGCTTTCATCCAAAAGCAGCAGCACGGTCTTTCCATTTGGCCGGATTACATCGGCGATGCTCACCTTGATCATTTCCTTTCTCCTTTCTTGTGCAGGTTTGAGCGGTTGGATCTCCGGGTATTTTTGCAGCTTCCACCAGGCGAGGGCCTCCCTGGCCAGCTCTCTGGCATCTCCGCCACCCCGGCGCTTTTGCTCCCTCAGATAGCTGCGGCACAAGTTCAACAGGATGCCGCAAAGCCAGCTGCGAAACTTCTCCGGCTGGCGCAAATCTCCCAGGGAGAGATACGCTTCCAGCAACGCCTCCTGCACCAGCTCCTTCACGACCTCTTCATCAGCAACCATGCGCAGGGCCATCTTTCGGGCAGGTTGCTGGTGGCGCTCGGCAAGCTCACCGAAGGCCTTTTTATCGCCGTGGCGCGCAAGTTCAACCAGTTCCCGGTCGGATATCTCCGCAAAAAGCATAAGCTTCAATTATAGGTGTCTACTGTATAGTGGGAAAAACCGAACTTAAGGTTACAGATGGTATACTAAAACGCCTCGCCTCCGGATGGTTTATCGCGACCCGTCCAGTGAGTTGAGAGGATAGAAAGGGAGAGAAACATGCTTGAGTTCGAGAACTCCATTCGCATCCGCCGTCCAATGGAAGACGTCTTCGAGTTCCTTCGCCATTTTGAAAACATCCCCAAGTGGAACTACTTCGTTGTAAACGTAGAGAAAACCTCCCCAGGACCCACTGGGATCGGGACCACCTACCACCAGGTACGCAAGACCGACGAGCAGGATTTTGCCATCATCGAGCTGGAACCCTATCGCACGTTGGCAATCAAGACGCTGCCGGGTTCGTCGCCCAAACTGGAAATGCGCTTCGAGTTGAGCCCCGAGGGAACCGGCACCCTGATCCGGGACTTTTGGAAGCTGGATACCGGAAAGCCTGGAATCCTGGAGAAGCTGGCGGCGGGCAACGTCAAGTCGGCCGTGGCCGAGAATCTTGAGAAGCTCAAGGTTTTACTCGAGCAGGGAAGCGTCGTTCTCCAAGACGGCCGGCATGTCGTGCTCGACGACATTTAGCGCTGCGCGCTGTTCTCCCGAGGGGAGCACTCAAATGTTGTTAGAAAAAGTGCCGATTCTGTTT
>DATCIL010000564.1:0-6040 GCA_036507795.1 Anaerolineales bacterium
TCCTGTCGGAGGAGCAGATCTGGCAGGTGATGGCGTACGAACACCAGTTCTCGCACGGGAACAAACCAGCCGAGCACACGGATTACAAACCCTAAATAGGAGGCAAATCCGAAGGCCCTGATTAGGGCTGAAATCATTCGGGATGTACCAAGTAGCTGAGAGAAGAAATCGTCAGAGCAATCCACAATAAAGGAGACTGCGATGTCTATTAGTTTTTCGCGTAACGTGCGTAATGCCGGATTGATCAGCGCAATTGTCATGGCTCCGTGTCTGGCCCTCACGCCAGGATTCGTGTCAGCGGAGACCATCAAAGCCCAAGTGACGACCGCGCCCAATGTTCCCCCTCCTATCACACGAACCGAACCCGCCAACGTGTTGGTTGAACTTGAAGCTCACGAGTGGGTCGGTAATCTTAGCGACGATAACAAATATAAGTTCTGGGGCTTCGGAGCCGCAGGAGGGGCTGCAACTGTACCAGGGCCCATGATCCGAGTGATGGTGGGGGATACGGTTGAAATCAATTTGAAGAACGACAAGAGCAGTAAGGAAAGTCATAACATTGACTTTCATGCGGTCACTGGGCCAGGTGGCGGAGCCGCCATGCTCAATACCGAGCCAGGGCAGGAAAGCAAGTTACGGTTTAAGGCCCTCAATGCTGGTCTCTATTTCTATCACTGCGCCACCGCGTCTCCATCCATTCCTGAACACATTGCGAATGGCATGTACGGCGCGATCTTAGTGGAGCCGGTTGGTGGGCTTAAGAAAGTAGACAAAGAATTTTATGTCGTGCAAAGCGAGTTTTACACCAAAGATGGCAAGAAGGGCGATACCTTGGAGTTTTCGTTCGAAAACGGGTTAATAGAGCACCCCTCCCACGTGGTGTTTAATGGAATGGCGGGCGCGCTTATCAAAAATCCTCTGAAAGCCAAGGTGGGCGACACCGTTCGAATGTTCTATATCAATGCAGGACCTAACCATGTCGCCTCGTGGCATATCATCGGCGAGATTTTTGACAGGGTGTACCCCGAGGGTGCCTTGATTTCGCCTCCATTGCAGAACATCCAAACCACCGTTGTGCCTGCGGGCGGTTCTTCCATGGCAGAATTTAAGGTTGAAGTGCCTGGAGTCTATCTTAATGTGGACCACTCGATCTTCCGTATCGCAAAAGGCGCCGTGGGCCTGCTGAAGGTAGACGGTCCAGAGAGTCCGGAGATCTACAAAGGCCTGAAGTAATTCGTAGGCAGGTTATACGGATGATTGCAACACACAGTGTCTCACATACCGGTGGCGTTTAGGGCGTCAGGGTCTTAAGGGTCGCGCATAAGTAGCGCAATCTGTGGGAGGGAGAGGCGAGCCTCTCCCTCCTCGGTCTTAGGATGGGTAGAAGAGATCATACGCCTGGTGTATCGCCTGGGATCCGGGGTGGTACATGGCGCTGGGCTAGAAGAAACCACGCACAAGAACTTTCTCGGCATCTAGGGCATGACCGTGATGGGGGAGGGTGGGATCAAATTCAAGCGGTTCGTCTCCAGCTCTCGACGCAAGCAGTACCCTTCCTCGGTGGGAGGGCCAATCTTCTGGAATCATGACCCAGATCGCGATGTTGACCGTGGATGTGTCCCCGAAACTCAAGTTCGATGAAGAAATCAAGATCTGTCCCCGGCTGATTCCCATGGGGTTGGATTGTCATGTGATCAGCTCGCCTTCAAACCAGATCCAGTACTTGGAGATCGGCGTGCAGTTTGGCGCCGCCTTTGAGTATCAGGCCTAGGAAACATTCAATCGAGCGGGTTACCTCCACCACGCCCTGGCTTCCCGCTACCTTCACCCGCCTGCGAAGGCCTGTTCCGGCTTTTCAATCAACTTCCGTCGACGCCACAGCGGAACCAGCTCCACGATTGCATTCAAGGTGGGGCTGGGACGCATGGCGTTGGTCGTCTTCTCCCAATCGAGATGATAATACCCGCTCAGATCGACCGGTTTGCCCTGTGCGGCAAGTAGTTCTGCCACAATCGTGGCCTCATTGTCTGCCAACTATTCGACGACGGGGCAAACCGCGCTTGCAGGACCGTATCATACGTCCGCTCGGCCACCAGGGCTTCCGACCAGTACCAGCCAAATAAAATGGCTCCCGCGATTATCGATCCCCCCACCGTTATCGCGTATCTTCCTTCATCGGGCCAGAGCGGTCGATGCCAATGTTTTTTTACGAGCGGCAGCCACATCCTCTGAGAAGGGGCGATGCTGATCAAGTCCTGAGATCGTCAGTGTGCGATTCTGCGAGGCCAGGTCCGCTTGCATTTCATGAAGCCCCGCCATCACGGTATGATCCACAAAGCGAGTTGCGGAAAGATCAACCTCCACATCATGCTGCTGTGCCAGATCCTGGATCCGCCGGCGCAGAGGGATCCAGGTTGTAAACACCGCCGCACCTTTCACGGAGAGCCGCGTTTTCCGATCACTCACGGGGCACAGCACATAGTGGAGGCGGAGGAGAGAAAGGAGCGGCGCGCTGTTCACGAGGTGCAAAAGTATTTGTACCCCGATCCCGATCCCGATCCCGATCAAGAGATCAGTGGCGAGTATCGCGATGATGGTCGCAACGAAAATCAGCAATTGCTCTTTTCCGACATGGTAGACACGAAGAAACTCTGCGGGAGACGCTAGGCGAAACCCTGTATAGACCAACATGGCAGCAAGCGCAGCCAGGGGAATTTCGTTAATCAGCCCAGGTATAAGCGCCACGGATACGAGCAAGAAGAGTCCATGGTACAGGTTGGCAAAGCGGGTATGGGCGCCGTTGTCGACATTGGCTTTACTGCGCACAATTTCAGAAATCATCGGCAATCCGCCGACGCAGGCAGCTACCGTATTACCGATCCCGACCGCCGTCAGATCGCGATCCAAATTGGTTTTGCGTTTCCAGGGATCAATGCTATCCACAGCCTTGGCGCTCAGCAGCGATTCCAAGCTTCCAATCAGGGCAAACAGGATGACATACTTTACGCCGGTCAGAGTGAGCAGTCCTGACAAATCGGGAAAGGCCATGGCATTGAACATGTTCAACGGAACATTCACAAGAAAATTCGGCCCGACCTGATACTCATGATGATTCAACGAATAGGCATGGGGATGGTCGAGATCGAAATAAAACTCCAAGGGCACTGCGATCAAGAGCACGACGAGGGGAGCGGGAATCTTCTTGAGCGCATTGCTTTTGATAAAAGGATAGGCGCCTATGATGGCGAGACTGAGCAACCCGATGACGCCGATTTCAGGGTTCATGTTGGCGATGAATGATGGAATTTCCTTCAGAAGCTCAAAAGGTTCTCCTGAGGCGCTGAGCCCCATCATGATCGGAAATTGCTTGGCGATGATGATAATACCGATCGCGGCAAGTAAGCCGTGAATGACCGAGGACGGGACAAACTCAGCCAGGATGCCTACTCGCAGAAGGCCAAAGAGGATTTGGAGGATGCCCGCAGCCACCCCGACTCCCAAGGCCAGGCGATAGGCCTGGAGGTCGGCCGCGGGATCTTCCCCCCCCGTAAACCCAAACTCAACGACGCAACCGATCGCAATCACAATAAGGCCGGCTGCCGGTCCTTTAATGGTGAGCTCTGAATTGCCCATCATCGCACCGACCAGTCCGCCGATAATGGCCGTAAAAACCCCGGCGATCGCAGGATATCCACAGGCCAGTGAGATGCCAAGGCAGAGCGGAAGCGCAATCAAAAACACCAGGAAGCCGGAGACCAAATCGTAGGGTAAGTATCGTTTCAACCCATCGAAGTTTCCCTCAGGAACGCTCTTGCCTGATGGGACATCCGACTGAGTGCGTGTGTTCATCAGCCGCTTTTTCCCATAAAAAAAGCCAGCGGGCGCGACCTCGTCGAGGAATGCGCCACACTGGCTTGTATTATTGTCGGCCACTGAACGGGAAGCCGACGATCTTACGTGCCCTATTTTATAGGAGAGATGGGGTTACACCTGCGTGAGTGCCCAGCGACCGGTTCCGGCAGACCTCTCTAGAAATGTAGCCTAGCGGCACCGTCTCCCAACCCAAGATGTAGCAGGACTCCAGAGACAAACGCAAAGAATTTTTCGACCTAGGGGTATAGGAACATCTGGACCGTCTCCATGGGCTCTTCGACCTATTCCCTCAGATAACAGTCGAAAATGGCGGTACGGATTATGAAGAAGGTTCGTTCTCGTCATTGCCTTGTCTGTCTCGTGGTCTCTATAATCCGCCTTATCTGACGATGACCAAGTGGAAGGGAACCGTCCGGCTGCAATGACCCGTTGAGCCAGAGGGGATATGAACAACGCAATCAGGCAGGCCGTCATCAAGTTTGAGCAGGATTTCATGGGGCGCGGACCGACGGATGTGCGATCGTTTATCATCCGAGACATGGTAGTCGTGCGGCTGAGGGGTGTCCTTACCCAGGCTGAACGCCAGTTGGCCAAGAGCGCGGATGGTATTGAAATGATCAAGCGCATGCGCCAAAACCTGATTGCGCAGGGCAAAGACAATCTGTGCGGCGAAATTGCGGGCATCACCGGCGTCAAGGTCACCGGACTTTTTACGGATATTGACACGCAGATTGGTGAGCGGATCATGGTGTTTACGCTCGACAAAGACCTTCAAGCGATTGAATCTTCCAGCTAGGAATCGAGAATGACATCGAACCACTCAGGTCAGGACCCTTCGCGAAACGAACTGTTTCTGAAAGGGAAGTCCCGCTGGGTCGACCACATAGGGGAGGGCGGCGATGGAAAAACTGGTTGAAGGGTTTAAGAAGTTTCAGGCGGAGGTCTTTCGCGACAAGCGCGAGTTGTTCAGCCGCCTTTCCGAAAGCCAAACCCCTCGCGTGCTTTTCATCACCTGCTCGGATTCACGTATTGACCCCACGTTGCTGACACAGACTGAGCCGGGTGAACTCTTTATTCTCCGGAATGCCGGAAACATCGTCCCATCGTATGGAGAGACTATGGGAGGCAGCACGGCTACGATTGAATATGCCGTCGCCATGCTGGGTGTGAAGCATGTCATCGTCTGTGGCCACACGGATTGCGGTGTGATGAGAGCGCTCCTTCATCCAGAATCAGTTGAGGATCTGCCCGCGGTGAAGAGCTGGATGATACAGGCCGAAACGACTCGACGTATTGTGCGGGAGAATTACGCCGACCTCGAAGGAGCGGAGTTGCTGGTCACGACCATCCAGGAGAACGTACGGATTCAGCTTGACCACCTCAAAACCCATCCGGCGGTTGCCGTGCGTTTGAGACGTGGCACGCTGTCCCTCCATGGCTGGGTGTATTCCATCCCTACCGGCGATATCTGGGCGTATGACGAAGACAAGGACGTATTTGTATCCCTGGTTGACTCGGTGGCCTGAGATCAATCTGGCCGACTCGGCCCCACGACCAGAGGAAGGCTGGCGATTGGTTCTGAGGCCATGAATAAGAGGAAGACATGGCCCCCCTTTCGGAAACTCGAAGAACTTTCCTTCGACAACAGCTACGCCAGCCTGCCCGAGGCGTTCTACACCAAGCTGAATCCAACTCCGTTTGCAGCGTCTCCGTATCTCGTCAGTTTCAATCTTGCAGCGACCGAACTGATCGACTTTGATTCGGAGCAAGCGAAGCGATGCGATGCATGGCCTGGGGATTCCGGTGACGCGGGCACTGTGTCTTGCCGGAAGCGACCATGATGTCTATCGCGAGTAGGTCGAAACCGGCGCGATGCTCGTGCGGATGGCGCCGTCCCATGTGCGCTTCGGCACCAACGGCCAACATGCGACTCAACTCCTCGCGCTCCATGAGGCTCAATCGTCGCTACTGGGTCATGTGCAACTCCTTGGTTCCGGGATTGACCAGGATACCGGCGTTGCACTAGCCCGCATTATTCAGTGCGCCGTGAAAAGGCGCTGTGTGTCTCACAGGTGCAAGTCCTGTCTGGGGAGTTGTCGGGACACCCCAGTAGCTACCAAGACGGCCAGAAGGGCAACTGACTGGTCGAAGCTCTTGGGACAAAGGC